>CAZEKO010000009.1:24530-29646 GCA_964512775.1 uncultured Bacteroides sp.
TTTAATTGATTAATAATTCCCTTTAATAGTAATAATAAATAAGATATATAAATTTTTCCATTTTCCCTGATAAGTGTATTTTTGCAATACTTCAAATTCGTGTATCCTCAATTATATAGTGAAATGAGGATGATAATATAACAAAAAATGAAGTATATTGATATCTTACCTTATATAAAGAATAGTAATTTAAAAATATTAAAACATTCACCGGATTTTATTATCAGATGGATTGAAAGAATAATCCGGCAGGAAGAAATGAATCAAATTCTTACAAAACATTCAGATTATGCAGGAGTAGATTTTCTTACTAAAATTATTGAGGAGTTTAATATTCGGATTGAGATTGAAGGTCAGGAAAACTTGCCTGAAAGTCCAAGGTGTTTTTTTATTTCTAATCATCCATTTGGAATTATTGATGGATTAGTATTAACAAAAATCGTATCAGACCGGTATGGTACATTGAAATCTATTGGTAATGAGGCATTTATGAAGATTCCTCATTTATGGCCAATAATTGCTGCAGTTAATGTGTTTGGCATAAATTCAAAAGAATATTTAATTGCTTTAGAAGAAATTTTTAATTCGGATTTTCCTATAACTCATTTTCCTGCTGGAGAAGTATCGAGGTTTTATAGAGGGAAGATCCAGGATTGCCGGTGGGAGAAAAGTTACATAACCAAAGCGGTTTCAAGCAACCGAAAACTGGTACCATTTTATATTTACGGCCGTAACTCATATTTTTTTTATTTCATAAATTCATTCAGACGGTTATTGGGTATCAAAGTCAATATTGAGCTAATACTTTTACCCGGCGAAATGTTTAAAAAAAGAAATAAAACGATAAAAGTTAAAATAGGAATCCCGATACCCAATCAGAAATTCGATAAAACTTTTTCTCATTTCGAGTGGGCGCAAAAAGTACGTAAGCATGTGTATGACTTAAAAGATAATTCGATAACTAAAGTTTATTTTTGATCAGACATGAGTTTAAAGAGGAATTTTCGGTTTTGGATGTTCAGGGTCTGGTATTGGTACGTAAATAAGACAGATAAAGATGCGGCTATTTTATTTATGAATTTCGGATATTTCGATACCGGCCAGATCATCAAGTTAGACGCACATGATGAATCAAATCGTTATTCGGTTCAGTTATATCATCACCTTGCAAGTACTGTCGATATTACAAATAAAGATATTATTGAAATTGGCTGTGGGAGAGGAGGTGGACTGGGATATATCACCAGTTGTTACTCACCTGCTTCAGCCAGGGGAATAGATCTGGATAAATGGGCTATTACTTTTTGTAACCGGCATTATGCAGTAAAGGAATTATCATTTTTACAGGGTGATGCCCAAGATTTACCATTAGATAATGGTTCTTGTGATGTGGTAATAAATGTGGAATCTTCTCACCGATATCCTGATATGAATTTATTTTTGAAAGAGATTTATCGCATTTTACGTCCTGATGGATATTTATTATTTGCAGATTTTCGATACGATTATGAAATACCTATTTTGCAAAAACAATTGCTATCATCCGGAATGACAATATTGAAAGAAGAATTTATAACCCGGCAGGTTGTTAATGCATTAAAACTGGATAACGAGAGAAAAAGAAAGTTAGTAAAAAAATTAACCCCCGTATTTTTACATAAAGTAGCACTAAATTTTGCTGGGACTATCGGTTCTGAAACATACAACCGATTTGTGTCAGGGGAATATGTATATTTTAGTTATATTTTGGAAAAAAATTAACAATAGAATACCTGAGAACAAATAATCAATTTTCTTTTAAAACAAAATCAGTTATGATTAATATTAATTATAAGCGGATCAAAAAAGCTCAGGAATTAATGAAGAAGAATGGCATGGTCGGAATAATGATCATGAACCATGATGATTACAGATATTTCTTCGGGGATATTCGCGTTCAGCCAAGGGCTATAATCCCTGCTTCCGGACAGCCTATTTTTATTGCATTTTCTGCTGAAGAAGAGGAAATCCGCAGCCAGGTCAAGGATGAAAATATTAAAATATTCAGTCATGTTGGTGAACAGATATCAGATGTACGGAATGTTTTTCATTCTTTGTTTAATGGACCGCCTCCTGGAATAACTCCCCCTCCTGATGGCCGTTTGCGCATAGGTATGCAGATGTGGTTTCATACTCCTGCTTTTCTGGTCGATCTGTTCAGGAAGGTTAATCCACAAGCTGAACTTGTTCCTTCTGATCCGGTAATGGATGCACTTAGGATGTTTAAGGATCCGGAAGAAATGCAGTTGATGAAGAAAGCGCAATCTATTGCAGCCTTAGGAATGTCAAAGGCAAAAGAAATGCTTAAACCGGGAATAACGGGCCATGAGATAGCCACTGAAGTTCTTTATACTATGATGAAAAACGGAGCAGAAGGAACCAGTACTCCGGTTCATATTAATGCCGGTAAACAAAGCTGCTGGATTCATGGGAAAGTAAGCAATGAATCTATAAAAGAAGGAGAACTTGTTGTAATTGACCTGACACCACAATATGAAGGATATTGCGCAAATCTTGCACGTACCTTTATCGTTGGTACTCCCAATGAAACTCAGCAAAAACTAATCGATACATACAAAGAAATGCATGAGGCAACCCGAAGTGCTTTAAAACCCGGAATTACCGTATCGGATCTGGATAAGATTGGAAAAGAAATTTGTACAAAAAGGGGATTGGAGCAGTATCATCTTAAAGGCATATCACATGGGATTGGACTGCGTTTTGAAGAGAATCCGGCATCCACTATTATTCCTGCACATAGTAAAACGAAACTGGACGAAAACATGACTGTAACCGTGGGGCATACCATACTTGCTATTCCGGGTACAGGTGGAGTGCGTTTTGAAGATGTTTGTCGTGTAACGAAGAACGGAGGGGAGATTCTGCACAGCTATCCTTTGTAATTTAAAATTTTTGAACTCCTACTTTTTAAAAATAAAGTATTTTACTATTAAATCTAAGGTTTTAAAATTTAAATATTTACAGAATCCTCTATTAATATATTAAATAATGAAAAAACAAATTTTGTTCGTATTCGTGATGATATTACCTGCGCTGCTTTTTGGCCAGACTGGTAAAGTCTTTGATAACCTTTCAATGACAAGTAAAATACTTAAAGGAGAACGTAAGTACGCCATTTATCTACCCCCGGATTATGAAACCTCTCAACGCAGTTATCCTGTCCTGTATCTTTTGCATGGAGGTGGTGATGACCAAACAGGATGGGTGCAATTTGGAGAGGTTCTTCATATAGCAGATAAAGCGATCAATGCAGGAGAAGCCACACCTATGGTTATTGTAATGCCGGATGCCAATACTGGCCGTCGTGGTTATTTCAATGATATTACAGGGGAGTGGAGATATGAAGACTTTTTCTTTGAAGAATTTCTTCCTTATATTGAGCAGACTTATCGTATCAAAGGAGAAAAACAATACAGAGCAGTTGCGGGTTTATCAATGGGGGGTGAAGGGACATTCATATATGCTCTGCATCATCCAGAGATGTTTTCTTCTGCCTGTCCTCTCAGTGCCGGGACTGGTCCACTGTCAATGGAAGATACTAAAGCCTATTTGGAGAGAAGAAAAATAGAGGGTCGGGATGAGGCTGATATTGAAGTATTCTTTAAACGTCAAAGTGTTTTGTATATGATTGAAAATATACAGGACGATCAGAAAAAAGCCGTTCGCTGGTATATAGATTGTGGAGATGACGATTTCCTTTATGAAGGCAATTCTTTAGTACATATTGCCATGCGCAAAAAGGAAATTCCACATGAATTCAGGACACGTGATGGAGGTCATACCTGGACTTACTGGCGAGCCGCACTGCCAGATGTCCTGGCCTTTATTTCGGATGCATTTCATCAGTATTAAAAGATTTACGACTGTTTCTTTTTACCGGATCTGGATATTTTCACCTGACGGAAAATTGCCTTTTCTGTAACTCCTGGATTATGGGAGCAGATGAATAATCCAACTAAAACCTTGTCATTAAGATTTATTTTTTCTATTTGTACTGTTTTAAGTTGCATTTCACCAGAAGCAGTTGACATATAATATTGATTTCCTTTTCTTTCTAACTGAATGAAATCCGGAGCCTGATCTTCTGATTTAACTTCTTTTGTTTCGCCGTCAGCAGTATCGCGGTACTGAAGAGAAGTCAGGCCATCACCATGAACAACTGCACTTACATGAGGTGAACCTGTACTTAAATCATTTCGGATCATCCAGCCGATTTTCCTGTGTGGTTCCACGCCCTGTCCTTTAAATTCAACTCTGGCTTTCAGAATAAAATCACCTTTGATCTTTCGCCATAAGTAATGAAATTCATCTCTTTCGAACCATATATTATAACCAGATCCTTCTAGTATATATTCCTGGTTTTCAGAATTATATATTGCAGATCCTTTAAATTGAACATTCCCGATATCCGAATGGTCTTTAAAAATGCCCGGGGCAGAATTTTGCGAGGATGCAATATTTAAAAGTGCAAACAATATCGAAATAGCTGCAATAAATGTTTTAGTTATGAAAGATTTCATGAACGGTCTGTTTTAATTAGTTTAAACTCTGAAACAAGTCAACAACAAATGAAAAATTATAGTCATTATTATCTTTGGTGAATATTATTTTTTTAGCATCCTCTAAATTACCATTAAGGATGGCATTGCACCATTTGACGATATTTGAATCGGGATATTTCAGTAACCAATTCTGCATATAGTCCTCTACCATTTCATCATTACCTAATTTGTCATAAGAAATGGCAATCAGGCACTTATTCGAATTGAAGGTAAATTGATCACTCTTTGCATAAGCAATAACTTTTTCATAGTATTTATTTGCATCACTTCTTTTCCCCTGTTTATCATATATCCAGGCCGTAATAAAATCTTCCAAACAATTATCGATCTGGTCATCAAATGGTTTCCCAACCCCCAGATTTTCAAGCCACATTTTAGAATCATTTACAGCTTCCAATGCTTTAGTATATTTTTTTTCTTTTAGTAAATCTATGGCCATATGTAAATTTGCTTTTTTATAGACATCCCTCCCTTCATAAGAGCCTTCATTTGGT
>CAZEKO010000010.1:0-2416 GCA_964512775.1 uncultured Bacteroides sp.
GTCCGGTTCGTTCCGCCAGGCTCCAGACTTCCTCATCAAGGATACCATCAACGGTAATCTGTTCACTTGTCTGGTTAATATGGATGCGGTATTTATCCCGGTTGACTGCTTTGTTCTGCCCTGAGACAGTGGAATGCGAAATGATCAACAAGGCAACAATTGAAATTATTGAGATCGATTTCATCAGTTTTTTGGAAAATGCGAAAGATATAAAAAATAATAGTTTTAAACTTGTAACTTGCAACCTGTAACCTGCAACTCATTAATTACTTCATTTATGTCATTGAATCATAGAAATACCGTTATCAATAAGATTATCGGCCTGACTATTGTTAACTGTTGTTTTATGATCCTGCCTTTTGTATCTGGTTGTTCTGAAAAATCCTCATCTGAAATCAAGCTAAATTATCTTCAGAACAGGCCTCCTCTTACCCCGAAACCATACCTGGAGCTTCCGCTTGGCAGTATTAAACCAGATGGATGGTTACTTGAACAGTTAGTAACAATGAAGGATGGACTTACGGGCCATCTGGATGAAGTTTATGAACCTGTTGTGGGACCCAGGAATGGATGGTTGGGTGGAGATGGGGATGGCTGGGAACGTGGTCCATATTGGCTCGATGGATTAGTCCCACTGGCGTATATCCTGGATGATCCGGAACTCAAGGCCAAGGCCATGAAGTGGATTAAATGGAGCCTTGAGAACCAGGCTGAGGACGGGTATTTTGGCCCTGTTGAGTTTGAGATGGAACCGGAACCGGAATCCGGGCTTCAAAAAACCCGCCGCCAGGACTGGTGGCCAAAAATGGTCATGCTGAAAGTGTTGCAGCAGTATTATAGTGCCACTGGAGATCAAAGGGTAATTAAGCTTATGACAGAATATTTCCGTTACCAGCTGAAACACCTGCCTGAAACTCCTCTTGATAACTGGTCTTTCTGGGCAAATCGCCGGGGAGGCGATAATCTTATGGTTGTATATTGGTTGTATAATATTACTGGTGATGAATTCCTTCTTGAACTTGGAAAACTTATTCATAAACAGACCTTTCCCTGGACTGAAATATTTCTGAATGAAGATTGCTATGAGGGAGGTGAGGTTACGCACCTTTACCCTTATAATATTAATGACAAATACCCTTTCGACACTAAGCTTATAAGCCGTTTATGCCTGAAGCAACTACAAAGTTTTCATTGCGTAAACCTGGCTCAGGGCATTAAGGAACCGGTGATTTTTTATCAGCATGATCCGGATCCTGTTTATCTGAAAGCAGTCAAAAAGGCATTCAGCGACATCAGAGAATTTCACGGACAACCCCAGGGAATGTATGGAGGCGATGAACCAATGCACGGCAAAAATCCTACTCAGGGCGTTGAGTTATGCTCAGTTGTTGAACTTATGTTTTCGCTCGAAAATATCCTTACCATAACCGGTGATATTCAATACGCAGAACATCTTGAAAAGATCGCTTATAACGCATTACCTGCTCAAATCAAGCAGGATTTTTCTTCACGACAGTATTTCCAGAGTGCCAACCAGGTTATGCTTACCCGCTACAGGCACAATTTTTATGAGGAAGATAACCATGGAGGTACAGATCTTTGTTTTGGATTGCTAACCGGTTATCCATGTTGTACGTGTAATATGCACCAGGGATGGCCAAAATTTGTACAGAATCTTTTCTATAGTACCCGGGATAATGGAATTGCTGCCTTTATATATGCACCATGTCATGTGAATATGCTTGTTTCAGATAGCATTCCTGTTAAAATAAGTGAAGAGACAGATTATCCTTTCGATGAGGTCATTAAATTCACTATTAATTGCCCGGATGGCACCAAATTTCCTTTCCATTTAAGGATACCCGCATGGTGTTCAAATGCAGAAATCAGGTTGAATAATGAAAAATTTTTATCACCAACAAATAATAAGATATGCATAATAGATCGTGAATGGGATAATGGCGATCAGATCAAACTGATCCTTCCAATGGAAATTACTTTCAGCAGATGGGTTGAAAATTCAGTTGCTTTGGAAAGAGGCCCACTGGTTTATTCTCTGCGAATAATTGAGGAATGGATTACTAAAGATGACGGAGACCGGTTCGGGTCTTATGAAGAAGTACGTCCACTTGACCCCTGGAATTACGGTTTGCTGGAATCTGCAGTCGCAGATCCTAAAAAAGGATTCAATGTTATAAAGACCGGATCAGATCTTTTGCATCCCTGGTCAGCTAAAAATACACCGATCGAAATCAGGACTTATGGGAAGATCATACCCGAATGGGAACTATACCATGAAATGCCTGGTCCCTTGCCTCACAGCCTCCCATCAAAGCATCTTCAGGATTTAACGCCGGAGGAAATTACACTCATCCCATACGGTTGCACAAAATTAAGGATAACCGAATTCCCGGTA
>CAZEKO010000010.1:2516-27769 GCA_964512775.1 uncultured Bacteroides sp.
GAGAACCGAGAACACATTCCTTTTATTATCTTTGTGTCACATTTGAAGAATTTACGATGGCTGCCAAACCCAAACGGAATTTTAGCAATTACCTGGATGATAAGTACCGATTGATAATTTACAACGACGAAACTTTCAAAGAGGTCTGGTACCTGAGATTATCAAAAATCAATTTTATTGCACTTTTTCTTGCAATAATTTTTTTACTTTCAGCAGGAATATTTTCCCTGGTAGCATTTACCAGTATAAGGGAAATGATCCCGGGTTATCCTGATGAAAATATACGGCGAACAATCCTTATGAATGCCCTAAGACTTGATTCACTGGAAGAAGAGATCCGTATGAGAGACGTATACTTCAAGAACGTGAATGCAATTATAGCCGGAGAAGAACCTGAGGATTTGATGTCTTATATTGATTCAACACAGGAATATGGAGCAATTGATTTTTCCAAATCCCTTGAAGATTCAATCCTGCGGGTTCAGATCGAGGAAGAAGAACAGTATAATCTTTCTGTTATTAAAGATTTCAGACAACCCCAGGTTGGTATTGAAAGAATTCATTTTTTTGCACCAATTAAAGGTCATGTTACCTATTCCTTCAGTGCCTACGAAAATCATTTTGGAACAGATATTGTAGCCGGACCTAATGAAGTGGTCAAAGCAGTGTTAGATGGTACCATTATCCTTTCTGCCTGGACAGTTGAAACAGGGTATGTAATTGAAATCCAACACAATAATAATCTTGTTTCGGTTTATAAACATAATGCTGAGCTGTTAAAGAAAGCCGGCAATACGGTTAAAGCAGGTGATGCAATTGCCATCATGGGCAATTCCGGAGAACTCACAACCGGTCCTCATCTTCATTTTGAGTTATGGTTTAATGGCACACCTATTGATCCGGAAGAATTTATTGTTTTCTGAAATCAAAATTGTTTCTTTCCTGGTATGAAGAAACATATCGCAATCTTAGGTTCAACTGGCTCAATCGGATCTCAGGCTCTTGAGGTCATAGAAAAAAATCCGGATCTGTTCAGCCTCGAAGTTATAACTGCAGGTAGTAATGCCAAATTGTTGATCAGCCAGGCAATCAGGTACCAGCCTAAACATGTCGTAATTGCAGATGAACGAAAGTATCAGGATGTTTCTGAGGCTTTATCGGGTTATCCTTTAAAAGTTTATGCTGGTCGTGAAGCATTATCGCAGGTTGTTCAGATCGACTCCGTCAATCTGGTCCTGGCTGCAATGGTTGGTTTTAGTGGTCTATATCCCACTCTTAATGCAATTCGTTCAGGGAAAAATATCGCTCTTGCAAACAAAGAGACGCTTGTAGTTGCCGGGAAACTTATAAATCAACTTGCTGACCAGTATAAAATCAATATTTATCCTGTAGATTCAGAACACTCTGCTATATATCAATGTATTGTTGGTGAGAATCAAAATTCTGTGGAAAAGGTTTACCTTACAGCTTCGGGTGGACCATTCAGGGGTAAAAGCCATGAGTTCCTTCAGCATGTTACTAAAGAAGAAGCATTAAAGCATCCTAACTGGAGCATGGGCCATAAAGTCACAATAGATTCTGCAACATTGATGAATAAAGGGCTTGAAGTTATTGAAGCCAGATGGTTATTCAAACTCAGACCTGAACAGATTGATGTGATCGTGCATCCTCAATCTATAATTCATTCCATTGTGCAATTCGAGGATGGCTCTATGAAAGCCCAGATGAGCCTGCCCGACATGAGACTTCCTATAAGCTATGCATTTGGATTCCCAAAAAGAATAAAATCGGATCAACCACGTTTTCAATTTACGGATTATCCAAATTTGACTTTTGAAGCGCCTGATATTAAAAATTTTCGTAATCTTGCAATCGCTTTTAAAGCACTAAAAAAGGAAGGTAATTCTCCATGCATCATGAATGCAGCAAATGAGGTGGCAGTGGATGCCTTTCTGAAAGGACAGGTGGGTTTCCTGCAAATGTCTGATATTATTGAAAAGACTCTTGAAACAGTTGAATTTATAGAAAATCCGGATTTTGACGATTTCATCAGGTCCGATACAGAGGCGCGAAGAATCGCAAATCAACTCATCGGAAAACAACCGGCCTGATTTTTAATATTAATACCAGGTAATAACAATATGAAGATTCTTATCCAGGCATCACAATTCCTTCTGAGTTTGTCTATTCTCGTCCTTCTTCATGAATTCGGGCACTTTATCTTTGCCAGGTTGTTCAAGACAAGGGTAGAAAAATTTTATATTTTCTTTAATCCATGGTTTTCTTTATTTAAAAGAAAAATAGGCGATACAGAATATGGTCTGGGGTGGCTGCCATTGGGCGGTTATGTCAAAATTTCCGGGATGATTGATGAATCGCTTGACGTAGAACAGATGAAACGGCCTCCTCAACCATGGGAATTCCGATCGAAACCTGCCTGGCAAAGATTATTTATAATGACCGGAGGTGTCCTGGTAAATTTTATCCTTGCCTTGTTTATTTATGCATCTGTACTGTACGTATGGGGGGAACAATATCTTCCTACCAAAAATGTAAAATACGGTATCGAGTGCGATTCCCTTGCCCTGAGCATGGGACTTAAAAATGGTGATAAAATATTATCCCTGGATAACAGGGAAGTGGAGCGATTTAATATGGTACTTCACGACCTGATAGTTAATAAAACATCAACAATTCAGGTTGAACGCGAAGGGCAGGTATTAAGCATTCCTGTACCCGAGGAGATTATCGCGCCTTTGCTGAAAAGCACTGGATTCATAACAACCAGGATTCCTTTTATTGTTGATGAATTTACGAAAGAATCATCCGCACCTGCAGCAGGAATTAAGAAAGAAGATCAGATTATCGGTATAAATGACAAAGACTTAATGTTCTTCGATGAATTCAAAGACGAACTTTCAAAATACAAGAACAGTACTGTACAAGTAAAAGTTTTACGAGGCAATGAAAAGCTTACTTTCCCGGTCCCCGTAAATGAAATGGGAAAAGTAGGTATTTACCCGGTAGGTGATCTATCCAGATTTTTTGAACTCGAAAAAATTGAATATTCCTTCCTTTCTGCAATTCCAGCTGGTATCAGCAAGGGATTCAGTACCATGGTAAGTTATTTGAAACAATTAAAGCTGCTTTTCAGGCCAAAAGTTAAAGCCTATGAATCACTGGGAGGATTTATCAAAATTGGTAGTTTCTTTCCTGAAGTCTGGGATTGGCAATCTTTCTGGAATCTTACCGCTCTTCTATCAATTATACTCGCTATAATGAATATTTTGCCAATTCCTGCTCTTGACGGAGGGCATGTATTATTTCTTCTGTACGAAATTGTAACTGGCCGGAAACCCAGCGATAAATTTCTGGAATATGCCCAGATTGCAGGTTTGATGGTCCTGTTTGCTATCCTTCTTTACGCTAATGGAAATGATGTTGTCCAGCTCTTCAGGAAATAAGCTCCATACTCCGAGTTATTGTAATTCGAGAAATATTAGTACCTTTGTCGGACTAAAATTGAGAAAAACATGTACTCATTTATCTTTCTTGGAGTTATAGGACCATGGCAGATTGTTCTGATCATTCTTGTAGTATTGCTGCTTTTCGGTGGCAGAAAAATTCCTGAGTTGATGCGCGGTCTTGGTCAGGGCATGAAGGAATTCAAAAAAGCTACAAAAGAAGATACTACACCTGAAGAGAACAAAGAGGAAGGAACAAAATAACTAATCCTACCTGCTTCATTTACCTGCCATTTTGATCTGACTTTAAAATAATGACAGGTTTTTTACTATCCGGAATAAAATTCAATTCGCGTTTTATAATTCTGGTACAATGTTTGTTATGATTTACATTTGTACATTCATGAACCTGTCATGATAAAATTATCCCCAATTATTCCGGTTTTACTGTTATTACTCCTTGTAACCTGTAAAAAAGAAAAACAACCACTGCTTCCTAAGGTATCAGGAAAACCGGGAGAAGTAATAATTGTTATTGACCAATATATCTGGGATTCTGAGATTGGCATTTCACTGAACAACCTTTTGACACAGCCTTTTGAAGCTCTTCCACAAACCGAACCTTCCTATGACCCGGTGAGAATTGCCTCATCTGCATTTACTAATATATTCAAATCACACAGAAATATCATAATTGCTAAAATTTCACCCCGTAATAAAAAACCACGGATACTTGTACAACGGGATATCTGGGCGAAACCTCAAATAGTAATAAACCTGATTGGCCCCAATGATTCAACTACGGTTGATTATTTAAAAGTGAACGGAGAAAAATTACTGAATTTACTTAACCAGGCAGAGATAAACCGGACAGTTGTCAACTATCGAAAAAACAGGGCAAAAGGCATTGACGAATCTCTTAGAGAGAAACACCAGGTTTCCATCTCAGTACCAATGGGCTATCAGGTTGGAGTGGATTCTTCCGATTTCGTATGGATTTCTCATGAATTAAGTGATCTTACCCAGTCTGTATTAATATATCATTATGAATATACTGATACAAATACATTTACTTCTGAATACCTTGTCAATAAAAGGAATGAATTTACAAGGAAATATGTACCTGGTCCTGTAGTAGGTTCATATATGACGATCGAACCTTCATATCCTGTCAGTTTTCGTGAATATACCCGGGATAATATATATTATGTCGAATTGCGAGGACTATGGAGACTTGAAAATGCCTTCATGGGTGGGCCATTTATTAATATCACTTCCCTTGACGAGAGCAGAAACAGGGTAGTATCTGTCGATGCATTTGTATACGCTCCCAGTCTCGATAAACGTAATTATGTTAGGGAACTTGAAGCTATTCTTTATACTTTCAAGATAACTCCGGAATAAAAAGTCCTGCTTCCATACCTGCTAATATTATAGTCACCTTTTACTATATTTGCAGAACTCCTTTGTGAAAAAATTCCGGAATTATGAATATTGACATTATTAAAAAGTTATCCGACAATGATACCCTGATCATTCTTGGAAGGAAAGAGGATCCATTTGGACAATATCTTCAAAACCAAAATGAGAAATCTTACCTGAAGAGTATATTCAAAAAAAAAGCGAAACCTGTTATCATAAATCAATATAAGAGATGGATTTTTATATTACCTGTTGAAGAGGGTAAAAAACCTTTACATGAGGTACTTGAAGAAATAAGGAAAGGTGGCAAAAACATTGTTTCTGCTCTTAATGAAAACCATTTAAAGAAAGCATGTATCACCGATCTTACGGGGAATCCATCTTTTCTGACAGCTTTAATCGAAGGCATTGCTCTTGGGAACTATCAGTTTAATAAATATTTCACCAAATCAGATAAAGAAGAAAACAGTCTTAAAACTCTGCTGGTATTTTCTGATGAACTAAAGAAAAAACAGCTGGATGAGTTGAATTATCTGATAAGTGCAGTCTATCAGGCACGCGACCTTGTTAATGAACCTTTATCCCATCTTACAGCTGTTCAGCTTGCTGCAGAGATAGAAAAAATGGGAAAGGAAGCCGGTTTTTCAGTTGAAGTCTTCCATAAAAAGAAAATAGAATCACTGAGAATGGGAGGTCTCCTTGCTGTTAACAAGGGAAGTATTGATCCGCCAACGTTCTCCATTTTAACATGGAAACCAGAAAAGCCTAAGAATAAAAAGCCTATCGTACTCGTTGGCAAAGGTATAGTCTTTGATTCCGGTGGTCTCAGCCTCAAGCCGACATTTGAAAGCATGGATTATATGAAATCCGATATGGCAGGAGCAGCAGCAGTAGCCGGAACCATGTTTGCTCTTGCAAAAGCCGGAATTCCTGTTTATACTATCGGACTTATACCTTCGACCGACAACCGGCCTGATGGAAATGCATATGCACCCGGTGATGTGATAAAGATGTTCGACGGTACCACTGTTGAGGTATTGAATACTGATGCGGAAGGCAGAATGATCCTGGCAGACGCTCTGAGCTGGGCGAAAAAATATAACCCTGAACTCGTGATAACAATTGCAACTCTTACAGGTGCAGCACAGGCTGCTATCGGCAATAATGGTATAGTTGCAATGGGAAATTCAGGCAGGGACGTTTTTGATAAACTGAAACATAGTGGTGACATGGTTTTTGAAAGAATTGCAGAATTTCCATTCTGGAATGATTATGCTGAACTTTTAAAATCTGATATAGCAGATATCAAAAATATTGGCGGCAGATATGCAGGTGCCATAACAGGAGGTAAATTTCTGGAACATTTTACTGATTATCCTTTTATCCATCTCGATATAGCCGGACCCTCATATAATAAAACATGCGATAGTTACAGGGGGAAAGGTGGCAGTGGTGTTGGGATACGATTGCTTTACGACTTCCTGAAAAACATCAGTCTTATTCAGAAACCAGTAAGCAAATGAAAACTCAAAAAATCAGGATAGGAATCACACAGGGTGATATTAACGGGATTGGCTATGAAGTTATTCTAAAGACATTACTTGATAACCGTATCCTCGAAATTTGTACACCTGTTGTATATGGCTCACCAAAGGTAGCAGCATACCATAGGAAAACCCTGAATATCAGCGATTTTAGTCTTAATATAATCAAGTCACCTGAAGAAGCCAATCCAAAACGCGCCAATATTATCAATTGCCTCAGCGATGATATCCGGGTTGAACTGGGAAAGTCTACAGCAGTAGCCGGAGAGGCTTCCTATTTATCATTGAAAAAGGCTGTCGAAGACGCAAAAAATGGTAAACTTGACGCCCTTGTAACAGCACCAATAAATAAATATAACATTCAATCAGATAATTTTAAATTCCCAGGACATACAGAATTCCTCAAAGATTATTTTAATGTAAATGATGTCCTGATGCTAATGACCAGCGATTTTTTAAAAGTCGGACTATTTACAGTACATGTTCCTCTTAAGGATGTTTTTCCTCTGATCTCGGAAGAAAGTATATCACAAAAAATCAGGTTAATGAATCGCTCACTTTCTGAGGATTTCAGGATCAGAAAACCAAAAATTGCCGTTCTCGGATTGAATCCACATGCAGGAGAAGACGGAATGCTCGGCAAGGAAGAAAATGAAATTATAAAACCAGCTATTGAAAACCTTAAAAAAGAAGAACTGCTGATTTTTGGACCATATGCCGCAGATGGTTTTTTTGGCTCTGGCAATTACATGAAATTTGATGGCATTTTTGCGCTGTATCATGATCAGGGACTCATTCCATTTAAATCACTGGTCAGGAATGAAGGCGTGAATTATACTGCAGGACTCCCCGTTATCCGAACTTCACCGGCACATGGTACTGCATTCGAGCTTGCAGGCAAAAACATGGCCAGTCATGATTCATTCCGTAAAGCAATATATACAGCATGCGACATTTACCAGAACCGGTTATTCCATGCTGATATTACAAATAATCCCCTTAGCCCAGTAGATCTGAAAGAACTGGAATAGGAAACCGAAATTTCAGAAATCATAGCATATGTACGATTACATTGAGGGAAAAATAATTGAAAAAACTCCCACTTATATGGTAATTGATACCGGGAATGTTGGCTATTTTATCAATATCTCCGTGAACACATTTACCAGGATGCCCGACATGGACCGATGCAGGTTATTCATTCATCAAATTATCCGTGATGATGCCCACCTTCTGTTTGGCTTTATTGATAAGCAGGAACGTGAAATATTCCGCCAACTGATATCTGTTTCAGGTATAGGGGCCAATACAGCACGGCTTATCCTGTCATCTCTCACTCCTGATGACGTCGTGAAAGCAATCAATGAAGGAAATGTTTACCTGCTTAAAAGTGTCAAAGGAATAGGAATAAAAACTGCCCAGAGGGTTATAGTTGACCTTAAAGGAAAAGTGGGGAAAGAGGCTGATATGACTGAAATATTTAAGACTGAAAGCAATACTATCCAGGAAGAATCGTTATCTGCATTAGTACATCTGGGATTTACAAAATCAGTCGTAGAAAAGGTTATTCATCAGATCCTGGCTGAAAAAAAAGATCAAACTGTCGAGGATGTTGTCAAGGAAGCATTGAAACGACTCTGATTACTAAAAATCCCTATCATTTATTTATTTGAGAATTGTGACCAAATATTTGGCTGCGGGCAGTTTTATTCTCCTTTCTGCATCAATTCTTCTGAATGATGCAGCATTTTCCTTCCCTGACTTGTACAGCCAGTTACCTGATTCAATAGTCCAGGATTCAATTGACCTTAAATATCCCTTCAAAGAAGATCCAACTCTGCCTTTTTCAGATGCAGGTAAAATTTCTCCTCTTTTTCTGAAAAATCCTGCAAATATCTCATCAGATATTGTTTACGATCCTGAATCAAATTCATATGTTTTTTCAGAAAAAGTCGGTAAACTCAATTACAGGCCCAGCACTTATATGACTCTTGATGAGTACCGCCAGTTTGAATTAAACGAAGCAAAACGCTATTACTGGCAAGAACGCAGGCTTGGTGAAAGCACAGATTCCCGGTCTTCCTTTATCCCAAGCATCAACATTGGCGGTGAGGCTTTCGATAAAGTTTTCGGTACGAATACAATCAATATAATACCACAGGGATCTGCTGAATTAATATTTGGTTTTAACCTGTCGAGAATTGATAATCCAACCCTTTCTGAAAAACTCAGAAAAACCCCAAGTTTTACTTTCGAAGAAAAGATCCAGATGAATGTAACCGGTACAATCGGAGATAAAATGAAACTGGGATTAAATTATAATACCGAGGCAACATTTGAATTCGAGAATAAAACAAAAATAGAATATGCCGGGAAGGAGGATGAAATCATTAAAAAAATAGAAGCAGGAGATGTTTCCCTTCCCCTGACAGGCTCCCTGATTACCGGTAGTCAGAGCCTGTTCGGACTGAAAACCGAATTGCAATTTGGAAAACTAACAGTAACCTCAATTTTTTCCCAGCAAGAAGGTGAAACTTCAGTGATTGATGTGCAAAATGGAGCACAGTTAAGCGAATTCGAAATTACTGTTGATGACTATGATGCAAACCGACATTTCTTTCTTTCACAATATTTTAAAGATAATTATGATCAGGCATTACAAAACCTGCCTATTATTAATACCGGCGTTAATATTACTAAAATTGAGGTCTGGATCACTAACAAAACTAGCAATTTTGAGAATTCCCGTAACGTGGTGTCTTTCATGGATCTCGCTGAAGGGAACCTAAACATTTATTCAGATTATTTCAATCAAACACCCGGGGAAAGAGGAGCAAATCCCAGAAATGAACTGAATAGCCAGTACGGAGTAATGACCACAACCTATAACAGTATTAGAGATATCAATCTGGTAACCAGCACCCTGCAGGGAGTCATACCGAATTTTCTTGATGGACAGGATTATGAAAAGGTTGAAAATGCAAGAAAACTTTCCGAACGCGAATATACAGTAAACAGGAAACTGGGTTATATCTCCCTTAACAGCGCCCTTAATGCCGACGAAGTTCTTTCTGTAGCCTATGAATACACCTTAAATGGTAGAACATTTAAAGTGGGTGAATTATCTTCAGATGGTATTGATGCTCCTAATAGCCTGATAGTAAAATTACTTAAAGGTACGAACCTGACACCCCGGCTGCCTACCTGGGAATTGATGATGAAAAACATTTATGCTATTGGTGCTTACCAGGTTAATCCATCAGACTTCACTTTCGAGGTCATGTATCAGGATGATAAGACTGGTACCTCAATAAATTATCTTCCGGAAGGTGATATAGCCAATATGGTATTAATTAAAGTACTAAATCTTGATAACCTCAATGAACAACTTGACCCGGTACCCGATGGAATGTTTGACTTCATTTCCGGTATCACCGTAATTGAACAGAATGGCAGGGTAATCTTCCCTGTCCTTAAACCATTTGGAGAATATCTTGAAAAAAAGATTAATGATCCTGTAGTGGCCGCAAAATACGTCTTCAACGAGCTCTACGATTCAACTAAAACTATTGCTTCACAGGTTGCTGATAAAAATAAATTCATACTGACAGGAACCTACAAATCTTCATCAAGTTCAGAAATATTGCTAAATGCAATGAATGTGCCACAGGGGTCAGTAGTTGTAACAGCGGGAGGAAGGCAACTCACTGAAAATGTTGATTATACTGTAGATTATACCGGCGGCAGGGTAACTATCATTAATCAGGGATTGCTTGAATCAGGCACACCTATCAAGATTTCTCTCGAGAGTCAATCCTTGTTTTCTATTCAGACTAAAACTCTTTTAGGTACCCATTTGGATTATAAACTTTCTGACGATTTAAATATAGGTGGTACAGTTTTAAATCTTACTGAAAGGCCGTTGACACAAAAAGTCAATATAGGTGATGAACCTATCTCAAATACAATCTGGGGACTTAATGGTTCATACCGTACCTCTTCACAACTGCTCACCACTCTTATTGACCGCCTCCCACTGATCAGCACCAAGGAGACATCAACAATTACAATGGCCGGTGAATTTGCACACCTTATCCCCGGTCATTCCAGAGCAATCCAGAAAGAAGGAATTGCATATATAGACGATTTCGAAGCAAGTCAGACCTCAATTGATATGAAAAATTTTGCTGCATGGGTATATTCAAGTACTCCCTCAGGAAGGTTTGAAGAAGGAACAGCTGTAAATAACAGAAGATATGGATTTAACAGGGCTAAACTTGCATTTTATGTAATTGATCCCTTATTTCTCAGAAATAACTCGCTTACGCCAGCGCATATTAAAGGAGATCCAAATTCGCAATCAAGTCATTTTGTAGAAGAAGTTTTCGAAACTGATATATTCCCTAACAAGGAAAATCCAAGCGGCGTACCTACAAACATAGCTGTATTAAATGTAGCTTATTATCCCAGGGAAAAAGGGCCCTATAACTATTCGACAGACGTCGATGCAAACGGTTTGCTTATTAATCCTGAAAGAAGATGGGGTGGTATCATGAGAGAAATCCAGACCAACGATTTCGAGACTGCTAATGTGGAATTCATTGAATTCTGGCTTATGGATCCTTTTGTTGAAAATCCTGATCATCCGGGAGGAGATCTCTACTTCAACCTGGGGGATATCTCTGAGGATATCCTGAGTGATTCAAGGAAAGCATTTGAAAACGGACTCCCTCCGACTGCAGAAGTTACCCTGGTTGATACAACTACCTGGGGCCGTGTCCCTATAACACAATCCCTTGTCAATGCCTTTAACAATGATCTGCAGTCAAGGCAATACCAGGATGTCGGTCTTGACGGTTTAAGCGATACAGATGAATCAACATTCTTTATTGATTATCTGGATTCAATCAGGAACTTACTGGGTGAAAATTCACCAGCTTACCAGAATGCACTAACTGACCCATCCAGCGATAATTTTCACTATTTCAGGGGGACTAACTTTGACCAGAGAGAGGTCGGCATCCTTGATCGCTACCGGGATTATAATGGGCTTGAAGGAAACTCTCCCACATCTGAACAGTCGGATGAACCCTATCCAACCACCGGATCAACACTTCCAAACGTTGAAGATATTAACAGAGATAATACCTTAAGCGAAAAAGAAAAATATTATGAGTATCATGTAAGTTTAAGATCTCGTGACATGGAGGTTGGAAAAAACTATATCACTGATATGGTTTCAAAAGTGTCCGATTTCCCTAATGGTCAGAAATCCACGGTCAACTGGTATCAATTCCGAATTCCTGTACATGATTGGGATAACAGCTATGGAGGGATCCAGGATTTTAAATCTATCAGGTTTATGAGAATGTACCTGAGTGGATTTGAAGAAACCGTCATATTAAGATTTGCCAAACTCGACCTGGTAAGAGGAGAATGGAGAAGATATAATTTCCCTCTTACACAGGGTGGTGAGGGAGTTACTTCACCTGAACCAAAGGATGGGATCCTGGATGTATCAGCCGTAAATATAGAAGAAAATGCCGGAAAAACTCCGGTCAATTATGTCCTGCCTCCTGGAATAACAAGGGTTATTGATCCTACAAATCCTCAACTGCGGCAATTAAATGAACAATCCATACTGATGAAAGTACAGGACCTTGAAGACGGGGATGCCAGGGCAGTATATAAAAATATTTATATGGATATACGCCAGTATAAAAAGATCCAGATGGAGGTTCATGCAGAAGCAATTGAAGATGTGCCGCTGTATGATAATGATCTGGTGGCCTTTATCCGTCTGGGATCAGATTATAAAAACAACTACTATGAATATGAGGTCCCCCTCATCCTTACTCCCCCGGGAAGATATGACAATGAAAATCCGTCAGACCAGAGGATTGTCTGGCCTTCTGAAAACAGATTTGAAATAGTGCTTGAAATCTTCCAGGATATAAAACAAGCCCGTAATGATGAAATGAGAGTGCTTGGATCGACCGTTAACCTGAATACCATTTACACAATATATGATAAGAAGGGAAATCGTGTCAGCGTCAAGGGAAATCCTAACCTTAGCAATGTCAAAACAATTATGTTGGGTATCCGCAATCCAAAAGCCTCAAATAATCCTGCTGATGATGACGGTTTGCCTAAATCAGGTGAAATCTGGATGAACGAACTCAGGCTTACTGATTTTAATGAAGACGGTGGATGGGCGGCTAATGCAAGGATTACAACAAAACTTGCTGATATTGGTACTATAACCGTCTCCGGAAATACAAGTACACCCGGCTTTGGAAGCATAGAAAAGAAAGTCAATGAACGGTCGAAAGAAGAAGTATACCAGTATGATATATCTTCAAACTTCGAGCTTGGGAAAATTTTCCCGGAAAAAGCGTCAGTCAGTGTACCACTGTATGTCGGATTTTCTGAGACAAGGGTTAATCCACAGTATAATCCCCTGGATCCTGATATACCATTGAAATCTGCACTCCGTAATGCAGAAACAGCAGATGAAAGAAAAGAAATAAAATATAATGCCCAGGAATATGTCAGGAGAAAAAGTATGAACTTCACTAATGTGAGAAAAAATAAGCTGGAAGGCCCGCCAAGATTTTATGATGTCGCGAACTGGGCCTTAAGTTATTCTTATAATGAAAGTTCAGCACGGGATATTAAAACCGAATATGATATAAGGAAAGATTACAGAGGTGCAATAAGTTACAATTTCAACTCCCGGCCAAAAAACATAACACCATTTGCCAAAGTGAACATTTTCAAATCTACCTATCTTCGGTTACTTAAAGACTTTAATTTTTATTATTCACCTTCGCGGCTTTCTTTCAGAACAGACCTCACCCGGAATTATGATGAGAGGTTACTGAGAAACCTTGCCAATCCGCAGGCATTGATTGATACCATCGTTAATAAGAATTTCTTGTGGAATCGTTATTTTGATATTCAATTTGATCTCACCCGAGCACTTAAGCTTGATTTCAGTTCTACAAATATTACAAGAATCGATGAGCCAATGGGTGTTATAAGGAAAGGCCAGGATAATTATGAAATGAAAAGGGATTCAATCCTTGATGAGATCTATAACGGCGGCCGCACAACTCATTATGAACATAGCATGAATGTATCATATACGGTACCCATTAACAAAATTCCATTACTTGATTGGATAACTTTATCGGCAAGGTACGGGGCTAATTATTACTGGGATGTTGGACCTATTACTGCTGATACTATTGATCTCGGCAACGTCATTAAAAACTCCTATAATATCCAGATTAATGGACAGCTTAACCTGATAAATCTATATAACAAGGTACCTTATCTGAAAAAAGTGAACCAGCGCTTCAGGGCTGATGGAAGACAGCCTTCAGATGAAAAAAGAACCCGGGAAGTCCACTATGACCGTGATGGGATTTTTCTCAGAGCTGGAGAACCAAGGTCAATTTCCCATAATCTGAAAACTGAGGATGTGACCGCGAAATTCTTTGATGCAGACGGACAGGAAATTCAGGGAACCATGGAAGTTCTAAGCCCAAATAGGATAACATTTACGGCAGATAAAGATTACAGGGGTGTAAAGTGTAATGTGACAGGCACAATTAAGCTTGGTGAAAACCCACTAATATTAATTGCCGATTATACAACTAAAATTCTTATGGGAGTAAGAAATATTTCACTTTCCTATACACGGGGTCAGGGTTCTTTACTTCCGGGATATAAGCCTTCTGTCAGCTTTATAGGAATGGAAAGATTTGGTGGAACTAATGCTCCTGGTTTACCTTTTATTCTTGGTTTCCAGGATCCTGATTTCCCTTATCGCGCTATCGAAAATGGATGGTTGTCAAAAGATTCACTCCTGAATAGTCCTTTTATGATGAATTCTACAAGTACCTTTAATTTCAGGGCAACAATCGAACCACTACCCAGCATCCGAATTGACATGACAGCAAACCATAGCGCAACCAGTAATCTTAATGAGTACTTTATTGCCGATGTTAATGGGAACTTCCCTGATAGTACCAGGAGCCGTCAGCTTACGGGTAATTTTACTATGTCATATATAACCTGGGGAACTGCTTTTGAAAAAGTTTACAGCAAAAAGAATACTGCATCAGCAACATTTGAAAAATTCAAAAATGAATACAGGTTAATAATTTCCGAAAGACTCGCAGCAGAAAGATCACAAGGAGGAGATTATGTTCCTGTGAGGGATTCAGCCGGGTATTATTATGGCTACAGCGGCAGTTCCCAGGATGTTCTTATTCCGGCTTTCCTTGCTGCTTATGGAAAAAGAGATCCTCATAAAATCACACTAAGCCCTTTCCCAAATATAACCAGTGTTTTACCAAACTGGAGAATTACTTATGACGGTTTATCAAAGATCCCATTCCTGCAAAAATATTTCAGATCAGTGAGCATAACCCATTCTTACAGATCATCATATAGTGTTGGAAGCTATATTTCAAATCCTTTCTATATGTTGAATGATCGGGGATTTATTGATCTTGAAGCTATTGATCTGAACGGAAATTTCTTTCCTGAAAATGAAATCATATCAGTTTCAATCAACGAACAATTCAGCCCCCTGATTAACATTGATATGAACTGGCAAAATAATCTTACTTCACGATTTGAAATTAAGAGATCAAGGTCACTTTCTCTTAGTCTTGCTAACAACCAGTTAAACGAAGTTTCAAGTAGTGAAATAGTCGTAGGTGGTGGATACCGTTTCACGGAAGTTCCGCTTATTATTAATTTGCCCGGGGGAGGACAAAAATCAATGACCAGTGACCTGAATCTTATGGCTGATCTTTCCATCAGGGATAACAGGACGATGATCCGGAAACTCGCTGTTGAGAATCTTGATCAGGCAACAGCCGGGCAAAGGGTCTTCAAAATTAATATCACTTTGGATTATGCCCTGAGTAACCAGTTTAATCTTCGCTTGTTTTTCGACCGCGTTATGAATACGCCTATCGTATCCCTTTCATATCCAACTGCCAATACGAACATTGGGTTCAGTGTAAGATTTACACTGGCGCAGTAAAAAGGTTTAAAAAATAATTAATTTTGAAGCATAATGAAATTGTTCAATAAAAACATAATACAATGAATGTCCCAGAAAACCTTAGGTATACCGAAAAACATGAATGGATCCGGATGGAAGGCAAGGAAGCTTTTGTAGGAATAACAGATTACGCTCAGGGGGAACTTGGCGATGTTGTTTTCGTTGAAATTGAAACTCTTGGTGAAAGACTGTCTAAGGGAGAAGCTTTTGGTACTATTGAGGCAGTTAAGACTGTTTCTGATTTGTTTATGCCAGCTTCCGGAGAGGTTTTGGAAATAAATCCCATGTTAAATGACAAGCCTGAGATAGTAAATAAGGATCCTTATGGTGATGGGTGGATGATCAGAATTAATGTAGCTGATACCGGAGAACTTGATTCCCTGCTTTCTCCTATGGATTATAAAACAATGATTTCTGCCTGAGGTTAAGAAGAGTAGTTATAATTTCTTCTTAATTTCCATTTGCTTAAATCCTTCTATGATATCACCGGTCTTCAGATCATTAAAGTTTTCAATATTCAGTCCGCATTCAAGGCCAGGGCCAACTTCCCTCGCATCATCCTTGAAACGTTTTAATGATCCAAGAGTACCGGTATATACAACAATACCATCGCGTATTACTCTGACTTGAGAATCCCTGCTTATTTTACCTTCTTTAACGATACACCCGGCAACAGTACCAACCTTTGTTATTTTGAATACTTCCTTGATTTCAAGGGTGGCGATTATTTCCTCCCTGATCTCCGGAGAAAGCATACCTTCCATTGCTGCTCTTATTTCTTCAATAGCATCATATATGATTGAATACAGGCGGACATCTATTTCCTCTTTTTCTGCCAACTTTCTTGCATTCAGTGAAGGCCGTACCTGAAAGCCGATGATAATAGCATTAGATGCGGCTGCTAAAAGGATATCTGATTCAGAAATTTGTCCAACTGCCTTATGAATGATATTAACCTGGACTTCATCTGTGGAAAGCTTTATGAGCGAATCTGACAGTGCTTCAACTGAACCGTCCACATCGCCTTTTACTATGACATTTAATTCCTGGAAGTTCCCGATTGCAATTCTCCTTCCGATTTCATCAAGAGTTATATGTTTATGTGTTCTGAGGCCTTGTTCCCGTTGTAATTGTTCTCTTCTAGTTGCGATTTCTTTAGCTTCACGGTCGTTTGCCATAACAAGAAACCTGTCTCCCGCCTGGGGTGCACCATTGACACCAAGTATCAGGACAGGTACCGATGGTCCTACTTCTGTCACCCTTTGGCCTCTCTCATTATACATCGCTTTAATATGACCATAGTGAGCACCAGCAAGTACGACATCACCAATATGAAGGGTTCCGGATTCCACCAGAACAGTTGCGACATATCCACGCCCCTTGTCCAGTGCAGATTCGATAACAGTACCTACTGCAGGCCGGTTTGGATTTGCCTTCAGATCAAGCATTTCCGCTTCCAGCAGTACCTTTTCCAGCAGCAATTCAATATTGATACCATTTTTCGCCGAAATCTCCTGTGACTGGTATTTGCCTCCCCAATCTTCGACTGATAAATTCATATTGGCTAGGGCTTCCTTAATCTTATCAGGATTTGCCCCTGGCTTATCAATCTTATTAATAGCAAAAACTATTGGTACACCAGCAGCCTGGGCATGATTTATTGCTTCAACCGTCTGGGGCATTACTCCATCATCTGCAGCAACTACAATGATTGCAACATCTGTCACCTGTGCTCCTCTTGCCCGCATTGCTGTAAATGCTTCATGCCCGGGAGTATCAAGAAAAGTAATCTGCTTGTTTTCATTCACTGTTACACTATAAGCACCAATATGCTGGGTAATTCCGCCTGCCTCACCAGCGACTACATTAGTATTTCTTATGTAATCAAGTAATTTCGTTTTCCCATGGTCTACATGTCCCATTACCGTAACAATTGGTGGCCTGGGCAGAAGATCTTCCGGTTTATCTTCAACATCAACTATTATTTCCTGCAAATCCGGACTGATGAATTCAACCTTGTAACTGAATTCTTCGGCAATAAGAGTAAGTGTTTCAGCATCAAGTCTCTGGTTAATTGATACAAACAATCCCAGATCCATACATTTCGAAATTACTTCATTAGGATGAACATTCATCATTGAGGCAAGTTCGCTTACAGAAACAAACTCAGTAACCTTGATTATGTTTTTCTGTTCATCCTGTTTTCTTTGTTCTTCCTCAATCCTTTGACTGGCGGTCTCCCGTTTTTCTTTTCTGTATTTTACAGCTCTGGATTTACCCCTTGTGGTTAACCTGGCCAGAGTATCCTTTATCTGGCGCTGTACCTCTTCCTCACTGACTTCAAGTTTCGGTGGATATTTTTTCTTTTTGAGACCTTTTTTCTGGATTCGTGCTTCCGGTGTCAGATCCCGCTTCTTCTCCAGTTCAACTCTTCCGGTATCCTTAATTATACGTTTCCGTTTCTTCTTGCTTGCCCTGTCAGCTTCTCGTCTGCTTATATCCTCAACCGGCAGTTCAATTTTCCCGACAACCGTTGGCCCTGTAAGTTTCTCAACTTCAAATTTGATGAAGTTTTCATCTTCCTCTTCCTGCAGCTTTTCTTCCGGAATAATTTTTTCTTCCTCTTCAATAACTTCTGGTTCCTGTTCTTTAACGATTTCTTCAATTATTTCCGGAGCAACCACGGATTCTGTTTCTTTCTTATCTTTTTTAGATACAGGTTTCTTTTTCTTCTTGAGTGATTCAAGGTCTATTTTCCCAACTACCTTAGGACTTTCAGGCTCAATAACTGTTTTTGCTTTTTCCCCTTTTTTTGTGTCAGCTTCTTTTACTTCCGGTTCTGCTTCCTTCTTAACCTTCCCTGGTTTTTTTGTCAGTACTTCAGATTCAGATTCAGATACAATTTTTGTCTTTGCTGTAGTATCCTTGATCAGTACTTCTTCTTCCGTATCCGGTTGTTGATATCTTTGCTGGTCAATATCACCAATTAAAATAGTTTCTTTTTTATCCCTGAGATTTCTCATACTCAGCTTTTCCGATTCCTTCTTTGCTGAGATATCTGAGCTGTACTCACTAATCAGTATCTTATATATTTCGGGAGGGACTTTTGTATTCGGATCTGAGTCAATGGCATAGCCCTTCTTATGCAGGAATTCAATAATTGTACTGATTCCTACGTTAAACTCTCTTGCAACCTTGCTCAATCTTGTTACTTTGACATCTGTCATGTTCGTAACTTAATATTTATGCTCCCTGCCAATATTAAAAAAGCCTGTAAAGATAAGACTATTCCAGAAAATTATTCAAATTCAGCACGCAATATTTCCACGACTTCACGGATGGTTTCTTCCTCCAGATCAGTTCTTTTTACCAGATCTTCAATCGGCAGATCAATTACACTCTTTGCAGTATCACAACCTATTGCCTTAAGTTCATCTATTATCCATCCTTCAATTTCATCAGCGAATTCCTCAAGATTAACATCCTCTTCATCTGCAGTCCCTGGCTCACGGTAAACATCAATTTCATATCCTGTCAGCTGCCCTGCAAGCCTGATATTTAACCCACCTTTGCCAATTGCCAGGGAAACTTCACTGGGTTTAAGATAGACCTCTGCTTTTTTCTCACTTTCTTTTATCTTGATTGAGGTGATCTTTGCCGGACTAAGTGCTCTCTGTATAAATAACTGGTTGTTAGTAGTATAATTGATAACATCAATATTTTCATTCTTTAATTCCCGTACAATTCCATGAATACGTGAACCTTTCATACCAACACATGCTCCTACAGGATCAATCCTTTCATCATATGATTCAACAGCCACTTTTGCTCTTTCTCCTGGTATTCTTACTATTTTTTTAATAGTGATCAGACCATCGAAAATCTCAGGAACTTCCAGTTCAAACAACCTTTCAAGAAATACGGGTGATGTCCTTGACAGGATAATCAATGGATTATTATTTTTCATTTCTACTTTAATAACCACTGCTCTGATAGTATCTCCCTTACGGAAATAGTCAGATGGGATTTGTTCAGATTTTGGCAGAATCAGCTCATTTCCCTCATCGTCCAGAACAAGAATTTCACGTTTCCATACCTGGTAAACTTCTCCCGTAACAATTTCTCCGATCCTGTCCTTGTATTTGCCATAAACATTGTTTTTTTCCAGGTCCAGAATTCTGGATGTCAGGTTCTGACGAAGGCTAAGTATAGCCCTGCGTCCAAAATCTTCAAGCTTTACTTCATCAGTAACTTCCTCACCAACCTCATAGTCTGAATCAATTTTTTTAGCTAATGATAATGGAATCTGCAGAGCAGGATTTTCTATTTCATCATCATTGACAACCTCCCTGTTCCTCCATATCTCAAAATCCCCCTTATCAATGTTGATGATAATATCGAAATTCTCATCAGTGCCGAATCTTTTCAGCAGCATACTCCTGAATACGTCTTCAAGGACACTCATCATGGTTGCCCTGTCGATATTCTTAAGTTCCTTGAATTCCGAAAATGTATCAATCATACTTGAATGGTCCATTTCTTTTATCCCCCTGATTAAAATATTATTAGTACCCTTGTCGCTTTAATATCAGAAAAAGAGATATACTCATTTTTAATAGTATACTCTTTTGCTTTTGCTGTATTGCCCTTCGCATTTTCCCTGACTTCCAGCATAATTCCTTTTTTATCTGCACTGAGTAGTTTCCCTGATAACTTAATCCCATCATTCCTGATCACCTCCACATTCCTTCCAACATTCTTAATATATTGGGGCAACACCTTAAAAGGCGAATTCAATCCGGGAGATGATACTTCAAGATCAAAATCTTCGATCTCCCGATCCAGTCCTGATTCAATAATCCGGCTTACTTTCGCACATTCTTCAATAGTAACGCCTGCCGGGCTATCAATATAAACACGGATATGGTTCCCCTGCCTGACTTCAGCTTCTACAAGGAAAATACCAGTATCCTTAAGACCTGCATCCACTAAAGAACTAATATGTTTTGCATTGATCATCCGTAAATAATAAAATAGGGGACTTATGTCCCCTAAAACCTTACAACCCTTCTCTCGAGGTGCAAATGTAAAAATTCCCTTGGAATTAACAAAATTCGTTGGTGTTTCAACCGTTATATATTGAAATGATCAAACTAAAACATAATTTTGTTTAATTATACTCACGCATCATAGTGCATTCTTCCAAAACCAATAAAAAAAAGATCATAAATGATCCTGTCCACGGTTTTATAAGTATATCCTGGGATATTATTTTTGATCTGATCGAACATCCTTACTTTCAAAGATTGCAAAGGATCAGACAACTTGGCCTGACCAGTTTTGTATATCCCGGTGCAACTCATACCCGATTTCAGCATGCGCTGGGGGCAACTCACCTGATGAATACTGCCATTAATGTCTTGCGACAGAAAGGCCATATAATTACCGACGAAGAAGCTGAAGCGGCAAATATTGCTATCCTTTTACATGATATTGGGCATGGCCCATTTTCTCACGCACTTGAAAACACTATAATCCGCGGGATCAATCATGAAGAGCTTTCACTTTTATTTATGCATGATCTTAATGCATCTTTTGGAGGTCGTCTGGACATGGCAATTGAAATTTTCACAGGGAAGTACAGAAAGAAATTCCTGCACCAGCTTGTTGCCAGCCAGCTTGATATGGACAGGCTTGATTACCTGAAACGTGACAGTTTTTTCACAGGAGTAATTGAAGGAGTAATTGGTTCAGACCGGATTGTCAGGATGTTGAATGTTCTAAACGATAAGCTTGTTGTGGATATTAAAGGAATTTATTCCATTGAGAAATTCCTGATCGCAAGACGCCTTATGTACTGGCAGGTATATTTTCATAAAGGTGTACTGGCATCTGAAATTTTACTTGTTAATATCCTGAAACGTGCCAAAGAACTTGTACAAAAAAGCAATCTGCCTCCTGCCACTCCTGCTTTGCAATATTTCCTTACCAATAATTTTTCATATTCTGATTTTACTACAGGCAATAAAACAATACTTAACCAATATGCCAAGCTGGATGATAATGATATTATCTCTTCTGCCAAAATTTGGGCTGATTTCACGGATCCGGTACTTTCAAGATTGTGTAACAACATGCTGAACCGAAAGCTGTTCAGGATAGAACTACAGAAGGAGAAATTTCCTGAAATGAAGATTAACCAGATCCGTAATGCTGTTATGAAAAAATATGGAATTAACACCTCAGAAGCAGAATATTTTGTAATTAATGATAGTATATCAAATTATGCTTATAGTTCAGAAGATGAGAGGATACAAATCCTTTATCATAATGGTGAACTTAAAGATGTTACCGAAGCATCAGATATGCCTGACATGTCAATTCTGACTAAAACGGTTACAAAAAATTACCTTTGTTATCCTAAAGAAATTGAAATTTAAAATAATTATTATGGAATTTACAGCCAGACAAATTGCAGCATTCCTTAATGGAGAAATAGATGGTGATCCTGAAATCAAGGTCAACAACGTTTCGAAGATCGAAGAAGGCAAAGAAGGTTGTCTATCCTTCCTGGCCAATCCTAAATATGAAAAGTATATTTATGATACTAATTCTTCAATTGTACTTGTGAACAGATCATTCCAGCCTGAAAAAAATATTAGTGCGACCCTGATAAGGGTAGAAAATGCATATGAAGCTTTTGCCAGACTTCTGGAGCTTTACCAGCAATCCACTCCAAAAAAAGAAGGGACTAATTCTCTTGCAAGTATACACCACACTGCTTCTATCGGGGAACAGGTTTACATTGGCGAGTTCACATGCATCTCTCAGAATGCATCGATAGGTAATGGATCCAAAATATATCCCCAGGTATATATTGGTGATAATGTCAAAATAGGTGAAAATACCATTATATACCCGGGGGTAAAAATATATCATGATTGTATTATCGGTTCAAATTGTATTATTCATGCCGGTGCAGTTATTGGGTCAGATGGATTCGGCTTTGCCCCCCAGGATGGCTCAGAATATAAGAAAATACCTCAGATTGGTAATGTGATAATTGAAGATGATGTAGAGCTTGGATCTAATGTGACCATCGACCGGGCCACTATGGGATCGACTATTATCCACAAAGGTGTGAAACTTGATAACCTGATACAGATCGCCCATAATGTTGAAGTTGGAGAAAACACAGTTATGGCAGCACAGGTCGGTATCTCCGGATCCACCAAAATTGGCAGGAATTGTATGATTGGTGGCCAGGCCGGATTAACAGGCCATCTGAATATTGCTGATGAAGTTAAAATCGGTGCACAGGCAGGTATCGGCCATGATCATAAAATTAAAGGCCAAATTGTTGCCGGTTCACCAGCAATTGAAATGAGCAGATGGAGGAAATCAACCATTATATTCATGAAACTACCTGAATTGCGGGAACAGGTTCTGAATTTGATTAAGGATGTCGAGTCTCTTAAAAACAAACTGAATCCTTAACCCGGTTAAATTATGCTTCTGACATGCTGTATATAAAAAAATCTTATTAACTGACACATTTAGTGAATTTTTGTATCTTGGAGGTTTGAATTTTCGAAGCAATATATGACAGGAAATCAAAAAACAGTCAAGAAGCCGATAAGGTTCACAGGTAGAGGCTTGCATACCGGAACTGAAGTAGTGATGACCATCCAGCCTGCATCTGAAAATTACGGAATTCAAATCTCACGGACTGATCTTAACGAAAGCCCGGTAGTAAGGGCACTTGCTGAAAACGTTGTGGAAACCTCCCGGGGAACGACATTAGAAGAAAATGGAGTACGTGTCAGTACTATTGAACACACACTTGCTGCTTTATGCGGTTTAGGTATTGATAACGCAAGAATCGAATTAAACGGTCCGGAAGCTCCAATACTTGATGGTAGTTCCAGATTCTTCGCAGAGGGTATTTTGAATGCAGGTATAAAGGAATTGAACGAACCCCAAACGGTTTATGATATAACCGAGAAAATCGAATATAGAGATGACGAACACGGTATAGAGATCGTGGCTTATCCAGATGATAAATTACAGATTGATATCCAGATTGATTATAGGTCAAAAGTACTTGGATTTCAGTATGCCAGTATTGACGGATTTGAAAACTTTGCAACAGATATTGCACCTGCCCGGACATTTGTTTTTCTTCACGAAATTGAATTCCTCCTGAAAAATAACCTGATTAAAGGAGGGGATATAGATAACGCTATCGTGATAATCGACAGGAAAGTCAGTCAGGAGGAACTTGACCGGCTTGCAGAATTGTTTAATAAACCAAAAGTCAAGGTTCAGCCGGAAGGTATACTTAACAATATCAAACTTAACTTTACAAACGAGGCAGCCAGACATAAACTTCTTGATTTTATTGGGGATATGGCTCTTGTAGGACAGCCAATAAAAGGAAGAATTATCGCGACCCGCCCGGGACATTATGCCAATAATCAGTTCGCCAGGATCCTGAGGAATTTAATAAAGAAAGACCGTCTTAAAACCAAAGTTCCCTCTTTTGATCCTAACAAACCTATACTTGATGCTGTGCAGATAATGAAAATGCTTCCTCACAGGCATCCTTTCCTGTTTGTCGATAAAATCCTGTTCTGTGATGAAAAATCAGTGGTAGGAGTGAAAAATGTTACTATGACTGAAGGTTATTTCCAGGGTCATTTCCCAAAGGAACCAATAATGCCAGGCGTTTTGCAGGTAGAAGCAATGGCACAGGTCGGGGGAATTTTTGTCCTGACCACAGTCCCCGACCCTGAACATTATAGCACTTACTTTCTTAAAATAGAAAACGTTAAATTTAAACGCAAAGTAATTCCTGGTGATACCTTGATAATCAAAATGGATCTGATGGAACCAATCAGGAGAGGTATTGCACATATGTTTGGACAGGTCTTCGTTGGTGAGAACCTGGTTTCAGAAGGTGAATTTCTTGCCCAAATTGTAAAAGAATAACTTCATGACACAATTCCCAACCTTTGTCCATCCTGACGCAAAAATCGCCAATAATGTTGTTATTGAACCATTTGCCACCATTTACGGAAATGTTGAAATCGGTGAGAGAACATGGATAGGCCCTCATGCAGTGATTATGGAAGGAGCCAGAATAGGCAAGAATTGCAGGATATTTCCTGGTGCTGTCATATCTGCTATCCCACAGGACCTAAAATATGCTGGTGAGGATTCAATTGTTGAAATAGGTAATAATACAACCGTCCGTGAATTCTGCACAGTGAACCGCGGAACTAAAATAAGGGGAAAGACCGTCATTGGGAATAATGTACTGCTGATGGCTTATGTACATGTTGCCCATGACTGTATCCTCAAAGATCATGTGATCCTGGTTAACAACGTCACCCTTGGAGGCGAAATCGTTATTGATGAATGGGCAATTCTTAGTGCACATACAATTGTTCATCAATATGTCACTATTGGGAAACATGTTATGATACAGGGAGGATCAAAAGTTGGTATGGATGTCCCTCCATATATTACCGCAGGCCGTGATCCGCTTTGTTATGGTGGATTGAACTCAATCGGAATGAAACGCAGGAACTTTACAGCAGATCAGATTAATTTACTTCAGGATATCTACAGAATTCTCTTTCAAAAAGGATATAATACTACACATGCATTGGAACTGATCTCAAATGAATTTCCACCTTCAGTTGAACGCGATGAGGTGCTTAACTTTGTAAAAAA
>CAZEKO010000011.1:0-10294 GCA_964512775.1 uncultured Bacteroides sp.
CGCTATGTCCCCAGTTCCAACTGGTTTCTGACAAGATTGTAATAATTCCCCTTATTGTTGATAAGTTCATCATGTCTTCCTTTTTCCACTATTTTGCCATTATCAAGAACTACAATCTGTCCGGCGTTTTTAACCGTGCTTAACCGGTGTGCGACCACAACCACTGTCTTATCCCTGAAAAAATCCTGAAGATTATCAATGATCATTTTTTCATTTTCTGCATCCAGGGAGCTTGTTCCCTCATCAATAAAAAGAAACTCCGGATCCCTGTAAACTGCCCTGGCTATGAGAATTCGTTGTTTTTCACCACCACTGAGTATATGCCCGTGTGCTCCGACAAGGGTGTTATAGCCATTTGGCAGGGATTCAATAAAATCCCTGACATTAGCCACATTTACAGATTTCATGAGTTTTACCTTATCAATTTTTTCATCCCCCAGGGCAATATTATTGGCAATTGTATCGGAAAAAATAAATCCATCCTGCATAACCACCCCGCATTTCCGTCTCCAGGTGTGTATACTAAAGCTGCCTAACAATGTATCACCCACCTTTATTTCACCTTCGATCGGATTATAAAAACCAAGAATAAGTTTGATCAGCGTAGTTTTTCCACTTCCACTGATTCCCACAATTGCTGTAACAGCATTTTCAGGAATCACAAGGTTCAAGTTATTCAAAACTTTTCTTGATTGAGGGCCTTCATACTGAAAGGTAAGATCCTTAATTTCAATTGTTCGCTTTTCAGGAATTAAAATAATACCGCCCTTTTCATCAGATTCCTCATTCTTTATTTCATGAATCTCACCCAACCTTTCCAGGCTTATCTTCGCATCCTGAGCAATATGCAGGAAGTTAATCATTTGTTCAACAGGTCCGTTCAATTGCCCGATAATATAACTGACTGCCAGCATCATACCAAGAGTCATCTCACCATTTATTACTGCAGTTGCAGCAAGAATAGTTATAAGGATATTTTTTGATTCGTTGATAAATACTCCCCCTGCCTCCTGATATTGCCTTAATGACAAGCTTTTTATGTTTACCCTGAACAAACCTGACTGGATGTTTTCCCACTCCCACCTTTTTTGTTTTTCAGCATTAAATAGTTTGATTTCCTGAATTCCGGCAATTAGTTGAATCAGCTTACTCTGATTTTCAGAAAGTTTGGTAAATCTCCTGAAATCAAGTTCTCTTCTCCTTTTCATGAAAAAACTCAACCACAGGAAATAGAGTGTGCTTCCAACTAAAAACAGGGCAAGAATTTTAAGACTGTATATGGCCAGTACAATTCCAAAAATGAGAAAGTTTACCAGTGAAAAGAGAATGTTCAGGGAAGAAACCGTAAGAAAATTTTCAATCCTCCTTTGATCCCCGATTCTTTGAAGAATGTCACCTATGAGTTTAATGTCAAAAAAACTCATAGGTAGTTTCATTAGTTTAATCAGGAAATCAGAGATCAGGAAAATATTAATCCGTGTGCTCAGGTGAAGAAGTATCCAGCCTCTAATAAATTCAACTGTCATCCGGCTTATAAATAAAACGAACTGGGCAATCAGTACCAGGAATATAAATCCGATATCCCGATTATTGATACCCACATCAACAATTGATTGGGTTAGAAATGGAAACAACAGCTGAAGTATGCTACCCAGGAGCACTCCAAGTAACAGCTGGAACAGAAACTTTTTATATGGTTTCAGGTATGAAAATAAAAACCTGAAGCTGGATCTCCTGACTTTTTCACCTTCCTGTGCATAGAATTCAGGTGTCGGTTCAATCAAAAGTGCATGCCCCTTTTTCTCCTGATCTTTAACAGAACTGACCCAGTTTTTAAGAAATTCTTCGTGAGTATAGGAAACAAGTCCAAAAGCCGGATCCGCAACAAATACTTTTTTCCTGGTTACCTTATAAACAACCACAAAATGATTTTGTTGCCAATGGACAATCAATGGTAAAGGTGCCTGAGTAAACAACTTCTCAGGTGAAAGGGAAACTCCCATGGTACGGAATCCGATTGCTTCTGCTGCATCACTGACACCCAGCATGGAAACACCTTCTCTTGATAAATAGGATTTATCACGAAGGGTTTGCAGGCTGAAAGATCGGCCATAATGCCTGGCAATCATTCGCAGGCATGATGGTCCGCAATCCATTGCATCCAGTTGCTTAAAAAAGGGGAACGAGGGCATTCGTTTGGGAGCTTTGAATCTTAAAAATAAGAAAATCCTATGAATTAATGCATTAATCTTAAAATTCGCTTCGACCTTGCAGTAAATTCATTCTTTTCTGACGCCAACTTCTCAAACTGCAAACGTGCTGATTCTGAGTCGTCAATTCTTAAAAAACAAAGACCAAGGTACCATCGTGCAACGTTATTTATCTTAGTCTCGCCAGATGTAACAACTTCCTGCAACTTTGTCACAGCATCTTCCCATTTCCCCATTTGAATACAGTTTAATCCAGCATAAAAAGTTGCATACACCTTCAGTTCAGATGAATCAGAAAGTTGCATAAATAACAAAGCCGCTCTTGCATAATCACCTGCTTCAAAAACCTTAACAGCATAATAAAAATTATCACTTGACCTGGTTATTTCAAATACCTCTTCAGATTTAACATAGGGTTCATAATATTTTGTAAACAAATCCGGATGGGTGAGTTTATTTTGTCTTAAAAAAATTAATGCTGTTATTAACAATGCAACAACGACTGTTGCAGCAATTGCCAGTTGAAGAGGCAGATTCTTTTTGACTACTCTTATTTTGCCTTTTAAAAAATCTTTCTCAGCTAAGTCAACAGCTTCCTTATACGCCGACATTTTTTTATCGGCGATACCTCTTTTCTCTCTACCCCAATTTGCAATATCCTTCTGACTTAACTTATCTGTTTCCTTATCAATCCCCATTTCCATTTCTTCCCCTTCCCTCTCTCCTATAGAATCTATTGCGGCATTATGCAGGCTGATGTATTTCTCAAGGTTTTTCTTAAATTCCATGTCACTATAAAGCTTCCGCTTAAAATCCTCAAGTTCCTTACCTTCCAGCAGTCCATCGATATACCGATCAAATAATTCAGTATAGTCCATCTGTAATTCTTTTATATTTAGGGTCGTTTGTTATCCGTTTAAACAGGTTTTGTTTACATCTGTACTTCCTGTCGGCAGCATATTTCACATCCTTGTATCCCATAATCTCACAAATTTCAGCCAGTGATCTGTGGCTAAAATGTAATTCAAGGACTTTTTTGCAGTCTTCACTCAGTTTGCTGAAATGATATTCCACAAGTTTTTTCAGTTCCGGAACGATTTCTGAAATTGGTTCAGGATCCTCTACCAGGTTTTCTGACGGGATAATCTCATTTGTTATCTTCCTTCTCAGCCTTAACTCATGAAACCATAGGTTCTTACATATAGCAAAAAAATATGTGGAAAAGGAGCATGTAAGATGAAGATCCTCATTCCTTATTTTTGTAAAAATAATCAGTAATGCTTCCTGAAAAATATCTTTAATAATTCCTGGATCACCCCCCCTACGTAAAATATACTTTTGGATCTTTCCAAATTGGGTATGATAAAGGTATTTCAGTACTGATTGGTCGCTGTTAACAATTCCCTTAATAATCTGTTCGTCTGAGAATTGAACCATTATTATTTAAGTAAGAATCTGGCTTTTGATAAATAGATCAATTAACCTTCAATTCTAAATTGATGATTCCTCCTGTAATAACCCAGCAATCAAATTCACATGTCTCAGTCACAAATTTGGTTTTTATTTTATCACCATCTACTGCATAAATTATCCGATCTCCTGAATTATATTTGGCTTTAACTGAGTAATACTCATTCAGTTTTACATAAAGATAATAAGGGCTTGAAAAAGCCGTATCAATGTATTCAATCCATTCATCATCAACCTTTTCTTTGAAAACAGTCAATGGTATCCGGGGATTTTCATTATCAATAGTAAGATAAATTATCAAATCTCCACTATCAGGCTCAACCGAGTAACATTCAGAACAATCTACTGTCAGTCCTCTGTACTCATCACAGGATAGGGAAAATCCAATAATAAAAATTAAAATCAGCCAAAATATTTTAACACTTACAGTTTTCATCTATTTATTGAACATTAAAACCAACTAATCTCTTTAAACATTAATTTTTTACTAGTATTATTAAAATAGTATATAAATCCAAGCGATATGCGATGTGGTGAAAAATCAGGTATGTGTAAATTCTTGTAAGAATATTTTAAATCCAGTTCCAGATTATTGATTTTCCAGAATAATCCACCCACAGGGGAAAGAACAGTAGCCGGATGTGGCTGTCTGTCAGCACCCCGGTAGCTCCCCCATGTATATGTTATATCCAAACCCAGAAAAGGGCCTAATACATTTCCGGAAGCTATTTCAAAATTGAATTTCTTATGAATCCCGGCTGTTGCCATCCATCTTCTTTCCCAGAACTGGAAACCAACCTCATTGGTTTCCTCAACCAGCACCCTGATTGGAGCCGGCCTGTAATATAGCTGCCCACGTATATCAACGCCATATTTTGATTCATGAATTCCCGAATACAGTCCGACCATAAAATCATTCTTACTAAAATCAATTCCGCACCCGACTGAAAATAATTTGAAATATGGAAGTGGATTATCTCTGGCACCATTTGTTTTCAACAAATTGACCATTTCGTCATCTTTTTTTTCTTTGGCTATATCCAATAGATTATTCCCCTGATGAACAGGATTGTTTACTTTCGCACCATTTTCAATAAGTAATTCTGTTATATCTCTATGACCTTTAATGACTGACATCGCAAGTGCATCGTATCCCCCATTGCTTCTCCAGGAAATATCTGCACCATTCTCAATGAAAAGCCAGACGAGATCATAGTGTCCGGTCTGACTTGCAATGATCAGTGGAGTAAATCCAAAGTTATCAGTAGTATTAACATCGTATCCATATTCAAGCAATATCCTGGCAGATTCATAAGAACCATAATAAGAAGCTATGATCAGAGCGTCTGAGCCAAATCCATCCCTGATTGATGGATCCGCACCATAACTTAAATACAGATCGGTAATTTCAGCAAAATTATAAGCTGAAGCATACATCAGGGCTGTTAAACCATTTTCATCTTTTTCATTTATCAAAGCCCCATAATCCAGCAGAGGTTTGGATACATCAATTGAGCCATTCTTTGAAGAGCTTACCAGGGCGGTAGGGCCATAATCAGGTTTTAAATTGGGATCCGCTCCATGGTCCAGCAACAATAATACAGCCTCGGAATTGCCTTGCTCAGATGCATACATAAGCGGCGTAACCCCATCAAAGGTTTTGGAATCCGGATTAACTCCCCTTCGAAGTAATACCTCCATTGCCAGAAGATCACCTTTCTCTGTTGCTAGTATAAGATTAAAGCCTTCATCACCCTTCTCAAAATAAGATGTATCAACTATAAATAATTCGGGTTCGGTTTCTAATGAGAGGGAATCTTCAGCCTGACTATATATTATTGCCGGGAAACATATAATAAATACTGCCAGATATATCCGTAATGAATTCATTCTAATTCATACTGATTAATGATCGATTGATCAAATATATAAAATCTTATGCAACCTCATTCCTCCTTCAAGGGCTTAAAACCTTCCCTATAAGGTGATGGGTTTACAGGGTCAAAAATCTGGATGGGTCGTAGGATAGAAAGAATCATCAATTATTAATTGCCTTATCTCTAAGTCTTTACCGTATTCTATCATAATTGAAAACTGATTCATATACCCTCCGTTTTCTCCTGCTTTCCGGAATAGATAAGGGCCGAGCATAGGTTTATAATCAGGGTTGACCGGACACAATGTAAATTCCTTACCATAATTACTTAATAATGTTACAAAGTTAAACATCAGGTCAAAACCATATATACTCAGATTATAACCACGTGGACTTACACGATAGGGTTCAGTTTTATAAACTTGTCTGAATCTTTTGATAAAATCCATGACAGCTTCTTTTTTATAATCCACATAAAATGAGGTAAAATAATTAATCATCATCAGGTGAAGATATTCTATGTCAATACTCTGAAATTTATGCCAGTTTGACATCCCGAAGACCCTGATGTCATAGTTCTCAATTTCGAAAAACAGAGCAGTCAAGATATTAGCTACATACGCTTCGTTGGACGATGGAATAATAATTATATTTTTATCTTCACTGGTCAGGAATTGATCCATTTCATATTCTGCACTGTCATTCATGACAACTTCTTTAAGGCGCAATTCATCATAATATTCCCTTTTAGCAAGTTCCTCGTACATTGCTTGTTTTAAGAAATCTATTGTTTCGTATTCAAGTGAATCTCCATTATAAATGATAATCATGGTATTTCCCCAGTAATTAGCAAGAAATTTAGCCCAATTCCTGAATTCAATTTCCATAGCTGGTATCATCTGAATAAAGTATGGATTATTCCTGAGCAACATTTGATAGTCTGTAAATGGCGAAACCACAGGGATACGATTTTCATTACCAAAATCCGCTATTATTTTCAGAATATCCGGTTCCACCGGACCGAAAATCAGGTCCATATCTTTCAGTTCCTTTTGCTGTAAAATCTGTTCAAAATGGATAGTATCCCTTTCAGTATCATAAACAAACAGGTCGACCGAGATGTCTGAATTCTTCAGGGAATCAAGGGCAAGAAGGACTCCCTCATAAAAATCAAGGAATCCAATTATCCTGGGATTAATTGCTGACAATTCCTCTTCAAGTTTTTTAATATCCTTCCAATTGATATCCATATTAGGTTCTTCCTCCGCTTTGGTAATTGCTTCCTTTAAAGCAATTGAATCTGAAATTTCTTTAGTGCGAAGCGCCAAAGGAAGGAATAATCCCACGCGTAATGGACGCTTAATTGGATCAGGCGATAATTGCTGACAATCGGTTTCGATCCATCTTTCTATTCTGGTGGTATCAAGTCCCACATACAATGAATCAAATGATATGGTATCAGATACAACAATATTTGTATCAATTTCAACAATATCAGGTTTCCTGGGGATTTTAATTACCTGGTTAATCTGAAGGTCACTGTATTCAACTTCGGGATTGTATTTTTGAATTTCTTCAACCGGAACACCATATTTCTTCGATAGAAAATATATAGTTTCTCCTGCGCTGATGATGTGATAATGGAAATCATCCGTCTCTGGAACTGAAATTTCCTGTATATGGACCGGATCTGCTGGAATTTTCAAAACCATCCCTGCTTTGAGGCCGGCGAATATATCCGGATTCTCAAGGGCAATAACCTTTTCATTTATATTATAAGCCTTACTAATTGAGTATAGAGTCTCTTTTTCTCTGACATAATGGATATAATAAACCTTTCCCTCCAGGATTACTTTATCAGTTGACCTTTTTACGACAACTCCTTCTTCCTGGGAAAAGGATTGGATAAAGAGAAATAATAACATTATGATTCCCGAAACTCTGTACATTGGTTAGAGATGAATAAGATTTTTTAGATATTCATTTACATTATTTCTTATGCGTTCAATTATTCCTGAAGTGTCCGTTCTGATAAATGTTTCGCCTGTCAGTTTTTCATAAAGTTCTATATATCTGTCAGATACCTGTCTAACAAATTCATCCGACATTTCAGGCACAACCTGTCCATCCATACCCTGAAAGTTTCTTTCCATAAGCCATTCACGTACAAATTCCTTTGAAAACTGTTTTTGTTTTTCGCCTTTGCTTTGTCGCTCATCATATCCTTCAGCATAAAAATATCTTGATGAATCCGGAGTATGGATTTCATCAATCAGATAGATCTTTCCATCCCGTGTTCCGAACTCATATTTAGTATCTACAAGAATCAGACCCTTTTCGGCAGCCAGCTTAGTTCCTCTTCTAAAAAGTTGCATTGCATAATTTTCAATCAAGTTATACTGTTTTTCATAGATAAGCCCTCTTTCAAGAATTTCTTCTTTTGAAATATCTTCATCATGCCCCTCCTCAGCTTTTGTTGCCGGAGTTATTATAGGTTCAGGAAATTTATCATGTTCCTTCATGCCATCCGGAAGTTGAACTCCAGAGATCTGCCTTATTCCTGATTTATAGACTCTCCAGGCATGGCCGGTGAGATAGCCTCTTATTACCATTTCGATTTTTATCGGTTCTGCAATCAGGCCAATGGTCACATTCGGATCAGGTGATCCAAGTTTCCAGTTTGGAACGATATCATCCGTCTTATCAAGAAATTTTGTAGCTATCTGATTTAAAATCTGGCCTTTGTAAGGTATACCTTTTGGCAGTATTACATCGAATGCTGAGATCCGGTCGGTTACAACCATTACAAGATAAGAATCATCGATATTATAAACATCTCTGACTTTTCCGTGATATACACTTTTCTGTCCTTCGAACTGAAAATCGGTCCTGGTTACGACATTTTCCATAACATGTTTATTTATTTTTTCCTGAAAGCTTCAACAATATACTTAACCAATTTATGCCTTATAATATCCCTCGAATCAAAATAAATAATGGAGATACCCTTGATATTTCCGAGAAGCTCAATTGCTCTAAGCAGTCCTGAATCATCCCTGTTGGGCAGGTCAATCTGAGTAATATCACCTGTAACGATAAATTTTGCACTTTTCCCCATGCGGGTCAAAAACATCTTCAACTGATTAACAGTTGCATTCTGGGCTTCATCAAGTATTACAAATGCATTATCAAGAGTTCTCCCCCTCATGAACGCAAGGGGAGCAATCTGAATTGTACTGTCTTCGAGAAAAGTTTTAAGTTTTTTTGATGGTATCATATCGTTCAGTGCATCATACAATGGCTGCATGTATGGATCAAGCTTTTCCTTATAATCACCTGGCAGAAAACCAAGCCTCTCACCAGCCTCTACCGCCGGACGTGTAAGAATGATTTTTTTTACCTCCTGATATTTTAATGCTTTAACAGCAAGTGCAATGGCAGTATAAGTTTTTCCTGTTCCTGCCGGTCCGATGGCAAAAACCAGGTCATATGCTGAACTTTCCTCAACAAGCCGTTTCTGATTGATCGTCTTAGCACGAATTGGCCTCCCATTATTACCATAAAACAATACGGCCTTTAATATATTCTGCTGTTCCGGATAATCTCCAGCACTGCCATCAATTAATGAAGAAAAATAATCTTCATCAATCTCATCGGTGCTCTGAATGTAATCGATCAATGTAGATAAAATATCCTCAAACAGATTGATTTCTTTTTCCTCACCCTTTATTTTCAGCTCATCACCACGCGAAACAACTTTAATTTTCGGAAAATTTTGAACAATTCTTTCAAATCTGTTATTATTTATCCCGAAGAGTTTGACAGGATCAATACCTTCCAAATATATTTTTTTCTCAATCATTCAATTTCCATAATATTATTTACATTTGAATAATGCAAAATAAATCGTTTTTTTTTAGTTTTCAATAATCAATGCTGATCCCCGTCTGTTAACCTGATATGCCAATAATTACTTTAACAACTGACTGGATTGAAAATGATTATTATTTAGGGGCCGTAAAGGGAAAAATATTCAGCCAGTGTCCCGATGCTGTTATTGTTGATATAAGTCATCAGATCCAGCCTTTTAACATACATCAGGCAGCTTTTATCTTAAGAAATACGTTTTCCAATTTTCCTGTCGGTACTATCCATATAATTGGAGTAAATACGGAAGGAGGGCATGACCAGCCTTTTCTCATCATCAAATATGAAAATCATTATTTTATCGGTACCGATAATGGTATTTTCGGATTACTTTTTTCCGTGGAGCCGGAAATGATCATCTCTATAAAGACAAAGGAAAAAATACCCAATTTCAGTGGCATTTCAGTATTAACTGATACTGCCTGCAAACTGTTTAATGGAGCTCAACCCGAATCACTGGGCACCAGCATCAAATCCTATAAAAAACGAATCCCTATCCGCGCAGCTATCGATGAATCGGTAATTAATGGAAGTGTGATCTATATCGATTCATACAAAAATGCAATTACCAATATATCAAGGGAATTGTTTGACCGGGTTGGTAAAAACCGGCCTTTTGAAATATTCGTCCGCAGTAATCATTACAGGATTGACAAGATTAATAATTTCTATCACGAAACGAGTCCCGGCGAGATCCTGGCCATTTTTAATTCAATCGGATTACTTGAAATAGCCATGAATATGGGCAATGTGGCCGATTTGTTGGATCTGTCAGTAAATTCAAGCATCAGAGTCAAATTCCGCGAGGAGT
>CAZEKO010000011.1:10394-20032 GCA_964512775.1 uncultured Bacteroides sp.
CTGGAAATAATGGATGAACTCAGGATAAAATGTCCATGGGATCGTAAGCAAACTAATGAAACCTTAAGGAACCTGACTATTGAAGAGACATATGAACTGGCTGATGCAGTTACTGAGAACAAACCGGTAGAGATCATGAAAGAACTGGGTGATTTGATGCTCCATATTGTTTTCTATGCAAAAATCGGATCTGACAATGGTGATTTTGATATTGGGGATGTTTTAAACTCCCTTAACAAAAAATTAATTTACCGGCATCCTCATGTCTACGGCGAAATCAAAGTAAATGATCATGAAGATGTGAAAAAAAACTGGGAAGAGCTTAAAATGAGGGAAGGCAAAACCGTACTTTCCGGGGTTCCTGTGAATCTTCCTGCTATGATAAAAGCAAACAGGATACAGGACAAAGTTAAAGCAGTTGGATTTGACTGGGAAGAAAAATCGCAGATATGGGAGAAAGTACACGAAGAACTTTCTGAATTAGGAAAAGAAGTTGCGGATGGAGTCCATGAGAAAATAGAATCAGAATTCGGTGATCTGATTTTTTCAATAATAAATGCAGCAAGACTTTACGAGGTAGATCCGGAAAGTGCCCTTGAGAAAACCAATAAAAAATTTATTAAAAGGTTCAATTGGCTTGAGAAGAAAACCAAAGAAATGGGCAAATCATTGAAAGAAATGACATTGGACGAGATGAACAAAATCTGGGAAAGTGCTAAAGATTATGATTAACGGATCGTTCGATTAATATCTATTTTGGGGATTTGGGTTTGGGTTTGGGTTTGGACTTAGCCTTAGCCTTTTCCTGTACTTTTTTCTTTGTCTTGTCCTCCTCCTTTTCGAACTTCAAAAGATCATGCTTTTGTAATATATTATACCAGTTGATCATCTTCTTAATATCAGAAATATAGACCCGTTCCTGGTCAAAATCGGGTAAAATCTTAAGGAAATAGGATTTTAATTCATCGGGATTGGATTTAGGATCAATAGATGCACCGCCTGATTCCTTGTCTGATATTTTTTTAAAGACTTCTTCCAGAAGAATTTCCTCCTGCTTGGTAAAGACTGCAATATCTTTCAGGGAATTTACTTTCATAGTTGAAAAAGCCTGCATTCGTTTTCCGGTCTCCAGTGATTCGACTATAATTCCATTGCGTGCCTGTGAAATAAATTTAAATAATCCACCCTGTCCTGATATCGACATGATATCCTTTAAAATTGATTTTTCCTCATCTGATTCCGGTTTATCCTTATTGATGTCAACCAGATCTTTTTTAAAGCCTCCCCCGGGATACATCTTTTGCTTCAAGGGTTTTTGGGGTATGCTTTTTTCCCTCGGTTCAATTTCTGAAGCTGCATGCTTAACCGATTTCTTAAAACTTTGCTTCTGTGGTGCTTGCTTTTCAGCCATTGCTTATTTTTTTAGTAAAATAAATAAAAGTTTCTTACTAATTTATACCTCTTTCCTTTTTTATTCTTTCATACGCTTCATTGACTTTCTGGAATTTTTCATTTGCAGCTTTCCTGAACTCTTCACCCAGATAACTTACTTTATCCGGATGGTATTTCAATGCCATACGCCTGTATGCTTTCTTCATTTCCTCATCTGTTGCTGTCTGCTCAATTTCCAGGATCTTATATGCTGAATCAATATCCTTATAGAACATCGATTGCAGGGATTGTATATCCTTTTCACTGATTCCCAGGTATCCGGCTACAGTTCCAATCACTTTAATTTCTTCGGGACTTACTTTTTTATCAGAATATGCAATACCATAGAGAAAGTGAATAAGCTGCAATCTTGATGGATAATCAAGCTTATTTTTAATTTGTAATGCTACGTCTCTTACCGGGATGGTTTGTTTCAGGATATCTCTGAGCATCAGCATCGCTTCTTGTGCAGAAGCCCTGCCAAAGTTTTGAACAAAATACTGTCTTACAAATTCTAATTCTGAAGTCAGTACTTTTTTATCTGCATTCATAACAGCAGCAATGAGAACAAGCAGGCTCACGGCAAAATCCCCCCTGGTGGTCATTCCCGATTCAACCTGGCGCATCTGACCTGCCTGATCAATAAAAGTACCCAGGATAAACCCGACTACTCCTCCGAGAGGTCCCGCCACTGCCCATCCAAGGCCTCCACCTATCCATTTTCCAAATTTTGCCATACAATAAATTCAGTTACAACCTTCAAATTACCAATTAAGTCAATTATTATTTCCTTTCTTCTCAGCTATATCAAGAATCCTATTATGCAATTTTATCACTTGTGGTATTAACAGTTCTGATTCATCATTAAGGATAACAGCATCTGCAAGGTTATTTCTTTCATTTTCAGCCATTTGATTACTTAATCTGCTCAAAACTGATTCCCTGGTCGTGTTATCTCTTGTCATTACTCTTTTTATGCGCATTTCCTCCGGAGCCGAAACTGCTATGTTGAAATCAAGCAACTTATATGCTCCTGATTCAAAAAGTATGGCTGCTTCTTCAATAATATAATCACGACCTGACATTGCCTTCACCCATCCATCAAAATCTTTTCTGACAGCTGGATGAACAAGATTGTTGACTGACCTGAGAGCATCGTTATCATTGAAAATAATCCGAGCAAGATGCTCCCTGTCAATTTTTCCTTTTTTGACAACGAGTATACCAAAAAGCCTGATAAGTTCTTCCCTGATTCCGGGATCTGATTCCATTAATCTTTTTGCATGAAAATCAGCATAATAGACAGGAACACCGAGTACTTCAAAAATCCTGCATACGAGAGTTTTTCCGCTACCAATCCCACCGGTTACGCCAACCTTTAACATTTATTTCTCAATGATATATTCAACATTTTTCGGATAGAAGTTCGTAACTTGCACATATTCAGGAACTTTGACAAGATAAACAGTTAATTTATTACCGATACTGCTGTCTTTGGTCGAATAATCCAGAACTGCCATAAACATATGCTCACTCACTTTTTTATAATCACTGAGTCCAACCCTGTAAGTTATTTCAATGCTTGTCGGAAATGTCCTTAGAAACAAACTATCCGGAATATTGATAACCTCAATTGGTATTTTAATTGACTCTTCAGTGAATTTTTCGACAGGTACATTTACAACTACCTCCTGGGTAGAAAATTCTAATTTATCAATTGGTACCAAATCCAGCTCCAGCTCAGTATTTTTTCTCAAACCTGTTATTTTTTTAGGTATTGTACTGACTGAAGATAGTGTATCGATAAAGTTTTCAGGGCCTGAAACGGATACAGAGTCCGGAGTAATTTTCAGCTTGCCCACCTGCATATGTTGCCTTTCAAATTCCAGGGCAATATTTAACTTAACCGCCGCTGTTTTAGTATACCTTTCAGTCAACTGGAGAATTAATGTATCAGGAATTACAGAGTTTATCTTAATTTCTGATGTAAGTTGCTGTTGAAGTTTCTCGATGATAAGATTGGTTACCAGGTAAAGGATAATAGGACTTTTCCCGGGAACAGTATTCAGCGAAAAGGAATTAACATCAAGAACTAAAGGAGATAATCTTGTTTGCATCTTAAGCCTTAGGAGTGCAAATCCTCTTGATTTAACATTCAGATCCAGTTGTTTTGTTGCATTATTTATTAATACCAGTTCCCGGGGTATTTTAATGTATCTGATAGGATATGAAATAATTGTTTCGTAATCCTTGTTCAGTGCAGTTAAAAACCAGAATAAAACGGATAGCAGAAGAAAAAAGAAAAATGTAAGTAATCTTCTGTTAAGGGTAAATTTTATACTGCCCCGATTTTTAAGAAGCTTACCCTGCAGGGATGACATTCCAGATTTATCAGCCGGATTATCTGCTTTACGATCCAATGTAAATCTCAGATTTTAGTTCTTAATTATTAAAGCTACTATTTTTGAGCACTAAGATCGGAGTTATCTTTCAATACAGCACTTTTATCAATCCTTACCAGTACTTTATCGGCAATTTCAACGGTTACTGTGGTATCCTTAACATCAGTAACTTTGCCATAAATACCACCTGTAGTGATAATTTTGTCTCCTTTTTGTAAACCTTCCCGGTATGTTTTCAATTCCTTTTGGCGTTTCATCTGTGGACGAATCATAAAAAAATAAAAAACCACGATGATCAGTAAAAGGAAAACAAAAGATGGAACTGGGCTCTGATTTTGACCTGTAGGCATCAGAATGATGAATGAAAAAATAGTGTTCATTATAAATTCAGTTTATGTTAAAAAATTAATTAAAAGCCGTTATTAAATATCATTTTTCAGTTACTACTTCAGCAGTTATATATAACACAATGTTTTCGTCACTGACATTGGTCCGGATAGTTATCGATTTATTCTGCATACCTTCCCTGCCCGAACTATCGAATATAACTTCAAGGCTCCCTTTACCCCCGGGTGGTATAGGTTCTTTACTCCATTTTGGCACAGTGCAGCCACAACTTGCAGATGCATCCAATATCATTAGGTTTGAATTACCCGTATTAGTGAAGGAAAAATTTGTCCCTACTACCTCTCCCTGATATATTTTCCCAAAATCGTGTACCGTTTTTATAAATTTTATTTCAGGCATTTTATCCCCTGATACAACGGAAACATCATTACTTCCTTGTGATACCTGCTTTTCTTTACCTGAAATACATGAGATTAGCAGTAAAAATACTACTGACAAAAGTAATGCAAAGTAATAAGAATTTTTACTCATACCCAAAGACTTTCATTCTTCCTCTTTTTGTTCACCTATCAGGCCTCTGCCAAGTTTCTTTATTTTTTTTTCTGATTTCAGCTTTTTAAAGATATTATCAAGTATACCATTAATGAACTGGCTGCTATTCCTGGTGCTGAAAATTTTTGATATCTCAATAAACTCATTCATAGTTACTTTTACAGGTATTGTACCAAACTCAATGACTTCCGTTATCGCCATTTGCATAATCAAATAATCTGTGAAAGCTATTCTCTCAAGTTCCCAGTTCTTGGCAGATTCTTTTATCATAACTTTATTTTCCGGATTTCTGATAATGGTTTTTCTCATCAAAGTAGTTGCAAATTCTATATCTGCTGGATCATTAAACATTGGCATCAAGTCGTTGTTGTCAACATTCTCCCTGAATTTACGGAATGTTTTTATTATCATTCTGAATATAAAATCAACATCATCGACCCAGTAAATACTTTGTTCCTCCAGATTCGCATAAAGGTCTTCATAATTCATCATCAGATTAGTATATATTTTGATAACCAATTTCTTATCCTCATTATAAGTCTCTTGGGGGGAAATCATATATTCTTTATAGAAATCCGTTTTTATCAGCCAGTTAAATAAATTTTTAATAATCTGCGGATACGGATTCCAGCTCAATTTCTTTTTGTTTACAAATTTTTTCAGATTATCATTCTGCTCAAGCTGTAAGATGAATTTATTATCGATGAATTTTGTGGCTGGATTAAGATCACGAGTATCAGCCAGCTTTTTATTCCTGGCAATTTCAATTTTCGATTCAGCATAATCCCTTAAGTCAAGGAGAAGGAGCATAAGGTAATGATAAAGCTCATAAGATTTTTGAATACTAAGAGACAGGTCCTTTTCTGACTGGATATAGGTTTTTCCGTCAGCCTTGAAGTGAGCGTAAAGGATCTGAAGAACTTTAATCCGAAGAAGCCGTCTGCTGAACATATTGATAAAGAACTCGAAAATAGAATACGTTTTGCTTAGTAAATAAAGAAATAATTCTGCATTTTCTCAAATATTTTTCTATTTTTGAACTTGAAACCCTAATAATCAACTAAATTCTGAAACGATGGAGGAAGGAATTGAAAAAAATGAAGAGGTTGCCAGACCTGAAAGAGAGGAAATTTTTTCTAAAGCTATCAGAGCTGGAAAAAGGACATATTTCTTTGATGTCAAAGCGACCAGGAGAAACGATTATTACCTGACCCTGACTGAGAGTAAAAAGCGTTTCAACAGAGATGGAAGGTTCTATTTTGAGAAACACAAAATTTTTCTTTATAAGGAAGATTTTGACAAATTCTGGGAGGGACTTTCTGAAGCCATTGAGTTCATTAAAAATGCCAAGCCTGAATTAATCGACTATCCCGGCCCTGTGTCAGATAAAGACAGTGATGAAGAATCGAGTGCTGAAGACACTGTTTCTGAAGAAGGAGCTCAAAAGGAAAGCAATGAGGAAAATTCTGGTGAAGAAATGCAGGAAAGCCTTTCAGGGAATTTTTCAGACGTTGAATTTGAAGATCTTGAAGATAAAAAAAAGGAAAAGTCAAAATAAGTTTTCTTTAATCAACTGTTTCACTTCCTGTTTTTCTTTGATTTTTCAGGAATTCATCAATTTCACTTTTGGAGAGCTCCTTGACGTTAGTCACAATAAAATTAGGTTTAAGGAAGTTCCCATATAAATTGCATTCTTTAACAGATTCCCTGAAAATTTGTTTTATTGGAACCTGTAAAGGCATAATAACCATTATAGTAGCATAACCACCCGTAAAAGATATTTTTTCAATCTCCCCATTAAATTTGTGCAGAACCATTTCAACCTCATTTCGTATTATTTTTCTGTTCAATTCAGAAAACTCCTTTCCTTCTTTTAGAAGTAAAACAACAAAGTACCGGAGTTTTGTTCCTTTGCCACCCAGGCCTGTGGAGATAAAAACCTGATTTTCATCCAGTAGTCTGCTTTCCAGTAACATACGACTTTCCTGTAAGGCGAGGATTGCCCATTGTTTTAGTGCAAAAATTGGCGACTTGATATATCTTTCAATAGTACGGTAAGCTTCAACACTCTCAAGTGATGCAAGTTCAGCAAACCTTGTCATCCTTGTTTTTTCCGGCAAATCTGAATCGAAAATATCTTCCTTACTTTTCAGTATTTCTTCCTGATTAAGACTTTTCTTAACATTCTTTGAAAATTCAAAATATTGCATCTGAAGGTCAATATCAATTTTTTCTTCCAGAATATTAAAATTCACCGGAGTGGTACCTAATAGTTCTCTAATTTTATCATATATATTTTCATTTTCCATCCATGTCCTCCGTGCAATTACGATTTATTAAAATAAATTTATTAATTAATTCTGCTTTTTTTAATTTTAACAAAAGTTAAGATTTATTTATAAATAAACAACCAATCATGGAAATCCTGAATAATATCAAAAAGCGGGCAGATGATCTTATCGCCCGTGGATATAACACTGATGCAGGTAAATACATAAGTGAAGGGTATCGCATATTTGAAAAAGATATGGGTAAGTTTATTGGTTATACCGCATTATACTTCCTGATTACGGCTGCCTCAGGATGTATTCCTTTGGCTCCTATATTTCTGACCGGTCCTCTTACAGCAGGTTTTTTTATCGTCGCCAGAAAAATTAATAAAAATGAATCGTATGATTTTAGCACTTTCTGGAAGGGTTTTGATTTTTTTGTGCCCCTCATGTTGTACACTCTGATCAGTATCATTTTAGGATTCCTGGCTTTTCTTGCACTTATTATTCCTGGCATTTACCTTGTCGTTGGATGGTCATTTGCTATTCCATTCATAATTTTCGGCAATATGGAATTCTGGGACGCAATGGAAATCAGCCGGAAACTGATAACAAAAAAATGGTGGAACATTTTCGGATTCCTACTCTTGCTTGTTCTTATTAATATAGCAGGAACCATGGTGTTTTTTGTAGGATTACTGTTTACTGTGCCGATTACATATTGCTCTTTATACGCAGCATTTGAAGATATTGTCGGAACTGAATAAATTATGGCTGATTATTTACTTGCTATTCTTGGCAGTATTATGATGATAGTGGGTATACTTGGTTGTGTGCTTCCCATCCTGCCTGGTCCTCCACTAAGTTTTGCTGCTCTTCTGGTTTTACATTTTTCCAGGTTTGCTGATTTCAGCGCTACGTTTCTGTTAACATGGGGCTGTGTAGCAATAATAGTAACAGTACTGGATTATGTGGTACCAATCTGGGGAACCAAAAAATTTGGGGGATCGAAATCTGGTATGTGGGGAGCTGGTATTGGATTAGTAGTTGGGCTTATTTTTCTCCCGCCATTGGGTATTATTATCGGACCATTTGCTGGTGCTGTAATCGGTGAGGCTTTGACAGGAAAGAATGCAGCTGGCTCATTCAGAGCAGGTCTTGGATCATTCCTGGGCTTACTGGTTGGAGTTGGAATTAAGCTGGCAGCCTCAATAATGATGACCTTCTACTTTATAAAAGAGTTAATCGTCTGATATAATTGTAGTGCCATTTAAAGCCTCTTATTGGCCGGGCTCATAACCTCTCCTGGAATGTGCTTTTGATACGACCAGGCTTCTTCCTGAAATAACGCACCTGTTGCATTCCTTTATTGCCAAATCCTCCTGCTCTTCGGTTTCCATTTCGACAAAACCAAATCCTTTTGAACGGCCCGAATGTTTGTCAGTAATAATTTTAATACTGACTATTTTGCCGTACTTGTGAAACACTTCTGAAATTTCATTCTCCCGGAAAGCATAGGGAATATTACCAACATAAATTGTCATTTTGAAAGTGCTGGTTAATAATTAGTAATACAAGTTACTAATTTATTCCCTATAAAGTCAATACCCCGTATACAAAATCAGGTCACACTCCCAATGTGGCAACCATTACGGCTTTTATAGTATGAACTCGATTTTCAGACTGATCAAAGACGATTGATGCCTCGGATTCAAAAACCTCATCGGTTACTTCCATTGCTTCCAGGCCAAATTTTTTGAAGATATTTTCACCAACTCTCGTTTCCCTGTTATGGAATGAAGGAAGACAATGTAGGAATTTAATGTTTTGATTTCCTGTGAGTCCCATAACTCTTTTATTTATCTGATATGGCGTTAAAAGTCTAATCCGTTTTTCCCAAACATCCTCTGGTTCACCCATAGAAACCCATACATCAGTATAAAGGAAGTCGACTCCTTTAACAGCTTTTTCAAGGTTATCTGTAATAAGTAATCTGGCACCTGTTTTAGAGGCAATTTCTTGTGCCTTTCCTACCAGTTCAGCGGATGGTTGTAACTCTTTCGGTGCTGCAGCCCTGAAATCCATTCCCATTTTTGCCGCGCCAATTAAAAGCGAATTCCCCATGTTATTCCTGGCATCACCTGAATAGCAATAACTTATTTCATTCAGAGGTTTCACTGAATGTTCCTTCATTGTCATCAGATCAGCCAGTACCTGAGTAGGATGGAAATCATCGGTCAGACCGTTCCAGACAGGGACGCCAGCATACTCAGCAAGTATTTCCACCAATTCCTGACCAAAACCCCGATATTCGATGCCATCATACATCCTTCCAAGGACACGGGCTGTATCTTTCATCGATTCCTTATTTCCGATCTGAGTGCCAGCAGGCCCAAGGTAACTGACATTTGCTCCCTGGTCAAAAGCTGCAACTTCAAAAGCACACCTTGTTCTGGTAGATGTTTTTTCAAAAATGAGTGCGATGTTTTTCCCCTGAAGCTTTTTTTGCTCAGTACCTGAATATTTTGCACGTTTTAAATCAAACGACAGATCCAGAAGGAATTTTATCTCTGCAGGAGAAAAATCAAGTAATTTCAGGAAACTCCTGTTTCTCAAATTTACTGGCATATCTTAA
>CAZEKO010000011.1:20132-27481 GCA_964512775.1 uncultured Bacteroides sp.
GTCATTTGTCTTTTATCCTCAGGTTATTAACAATATCCGTGTTAAAATAATGAAATTATGTTGCTATCTTTGTGGGTTATTTTATAAATTGGATCCGGTTGAAATTCCTAATTTCCAGATATATAGTCTTTTGCTTGCTTCTGGTAATATTTCATTCCTGCAAAAAAAGACCTCCCGATATAAGACCAGATGAAGGTATTATCGTATACCAAATTAATTATTTGGACGAAACGGTAGGTGGTTATTCTTCAGGCATTCTTCCTCAAAAAATGGAATCACGTTTTAAGGAAGGAATGGTTAAAAATACTATTGAAGGTGCTCTCGGTTTCTTTAGCCTTGTAAATATTTCAGACCTTGATGAAATGACCAATACTACTTTTCTCAAATTCATTGATAAAAAATATGTTTACCGGGGCAAAAAGAAAGAACCACCATGTTGCTTTGCCGGTCTTGAAGGAATGGAAGTAAAATTTACAAATAGTACAAAACAGATACTTAATTATGACTGCCAGGAAGCAATTGTAAGTTTTCCCGGAACTACTAAAAAAAGTTTTCCAATTTACTATACGACAGAGATCAATTTTGATGAGCCAAATGCTACAAGTCCTTTTAAAGAAATTCCGGGTATACTAATGGAATTCCATGCTACTCTTGGTCAAACGATGGTTATTATGGTTGCAGAGAAGTATTTACCGGGTAATGTACCCGATAAAGAGTTCATAATACCTAAACATTATAAGGAAATCAATAAAAATGAATTGGAAAATATTCTGAATGCTCTTCTCGATTAATACTTTTTAAGAATAATGGCATCTAAGGGTAATAAACAAGACAAAAATTCGAAGTCAGAAAAACGTGACGAACGATTAAAGACTATCCTGGGCGTATTCATAATTCTGTTTTCACTTTATACATTCGTGGTATTCACCTCCTTCTTTTTTACCTGGGAAATTGATCAGAGTTTTGACTGGTCAGCAGTATTTTCCGGTCCAGATGTAAAAGTTGAAAACTGGGGTGGTAAATTCGGTGCCTGGTTATCTAATCTCTTCATGAACAAATGGTTTGGAATATCTTCCTTCTGCCTTCCTTTTATACTTTTAATATCCGGATTCCGTCTTTTAAGGATCAGATTATTCCCACTTGGTAAAACCATTTGGGCAGGATTGATTGCAACTATAATTTTTTCTGTGGTTCTTGGCTTCCTTTTTGGTGAAACAAATGGATTTCTTGGAAGTGGACTTGGAGGCGGACATGGATTCTTTCTGAGTCGGTGGTTGATTTCATTTCTCGGATCTACCGGAACAGCTTTTCTCCTCATAGTTATACTTCTTGCATTTACTATTCTTACTTCTGCCAGGTCACTTGACTGGATAAAATCCATCCTGAAAAAACAATTTGAAAAAAAATCCGAAGTTGAAGAGATCGCTTTTAATAATAAAGATCAGGTTAATGTGAAAAAACAATCCGATTCACTGCTGGTGGAAGAGATTGATAAGCCTGATGATTTGCTGACTTTCAAGACGAGGGAAATAAATAAAGAAACTTCACAGGAGAACCATCCAGAACATATCCTCGCTGGAAATAATGGAATAGAAATGACAATTGAACAAAAGAAAGACTCTGATGCTTTCATTGGTAAGATTGATCCTTCAAAACTTGAAAATTTTGATCCAACCCTGGAGTTATCGAATTACAGATTACCACCGATTGAGTTATTAACTGATTACAAATCAGCGAATTCTGTTGTCAGTGAAGAAGAACTGATCAGTAATAAGAACAATATTGTAGCTACTCTGGGCAACTATAAAATTCAGATAGATAAAATCAAAGCTACAATAGGCCCGACTGTAACTTTATATGAGATTGTTCCTGCGCCCGGTGTACGTATTTCAAAAATTAAAAATCTTGAAGATGATATTGCACTTAGTCTTTCTGCCCTGGGTATAAGAATTATAGCTCCTATTCCCGGCAGGGGAACTATTGGAATTGAAGTTCCGAACAGCAAACCTGAAATTGTATCTATGAGGTCTATTATTGGCTCAAGAACATTTCAGGAATCGAAATTTGAACTTGCAATTGGGCTTGGAAAGACGATATCTAACGAGACCTATGTGGTCGATCTTACTAAAATGCCTCATCTTCTCATCGCGGGCGCCACAGGCCAGGGAAAATCCGTTGGTCTGAATGCCATTATTACTTCTATCCTTTACAAAAAACATCCTTCACAGGTCAAATTCGTACTTGTCGATCCCAAAAAGGTTGAACTTTCATTATATAATAAGATTGAAAAACACTTCCTGGCTAAACTTCCTGATGCTGAAGAACCAATCATCACAGATATCCACCAGGTAGTCAAGACATTGCATTCTCTCATCTCTGAAATGGAGGATCGATACAACCTGATGCGAAGTGCAAAAGTTAGAGACATCAGGGAATATAACGCAAAATTTATTACTCGCCGTCTGAATCCAAAGGAAGGCCACCATTATCTGCCTTATATTATCCTTATTGTAGATGAATTTGCCGACCTGATAATGACAGCCGGCCGGGAAATCGAAATGCCTTTAGCACGTCTTGCCCAGCTTGCTAGAGCTATTGGAATTCATCTGATCATTGCAACTCAAAGACCAAGTGTAAACATCATTACCGGTGCCATCAAGGCCAATTTCCCTGCACGGATAGCTTTCCGGGTCATTTCTATGATGGATTCCAGGACAATTCTTGACAGTCCGGGAGCCAATCAGCTGGTCGGACGAGGAGATATGCTTATTTCCACCGGAAGTGACCTGCTAAGGCTTCAATGTGCATTCATTGACACACCAGAAATTGAGAGAATCACTGACTATGTTCATTCACAACAATGTTATCCTTCAGCTCACCTTCTTCCAGAAGTCGAAGATGATTCAGGTACTGAACTCGAGAATTTTAATCCCGAGGCAAAAGATGAGCTCTTTGATAAAGTTGCCCGACTTATTGTTGAATACCAGCAAGGTTCAACTTCCCTGATCCAGAGAAAATTTTCAATAGGTTATAACCGCGCTGGCAGACTTATTGACCAATTGGAAGCCGCAGGTATCGTTGGACCATATGAAGGAAGTAAAGCCCGTCAGGTTCTGATTAAAGATCTTAATACATTGGAACAGATTTTGAGTATAAACAGAGAGGAAAACAACCTGTAATAATATGAAATCATTTATATCTCTGGTTTTACTTACGCTATCTATCAGTCTGTCAATACTTTCCCAGCAGGATCCTGCAGCTAAAGAAGTATTGGACAAATTTACCCGAAAGGCTGAATCAGATTATCCGATCAGGATTGAATTCGAATATATCTATGAATCCCTTATCGATAATGAAACTTTCACGGAAACTGGTGAACTTATCCTCAATGGAAATAAGTACCGGCTGATCTTCAGAGATTCAGAAATATATTGCAACGGAACCTTAATATGGAACTATCTTGTTTCCGAGGATGAAGTTTATATAAGTGATCCCAACAATTTTTCTGAAGATGATGAGTTCTTCCTCAGCAATCCGGAAATGTTATTTTCCTTTTACGATAAAAACTTCAAATACAGATTGACAGGTGAGTTCAATCATCTTGACATTGATTATTACCAGGTCGATCTGTTCCCGGTTGATCTAGACAAAAGTTACCATACGATTACCCTTCTGATTCAACAAGATAACTACCATTTATACTCACTGGGGACAAAAGGCAAACAGGGAGTAAACCATACCTTTACTATTAAAAGCTATCAGGCAAAATATAAAACAGACTCAGAAACATTCCAGTTTGATCCCTCGCAACATCCTGAATTAGAGGTTATTGACACAAGGCTTTAAATCTCTTGAGGCATTTGAGACATTCCTACCGGGGATATTCAATCCTGATATGATGAATATTGATCAGTTTTGAAATCAGAATCTCTTTTATCTGGGTGATTTCACTTAAAGTGATTTGTGCATTATCAAACTGTCCAATTCTTATCTGCTCATTTATAATAAAATTAACAAGTTCTTTCAGGCTTTCTTCATTTTTCACTTTAAGGCTTCTTGATGAAGCTTCGACTGAATCTGCCATCATTACAATTGCGGTTTCACGACTGAATGGTTTTGGTCCTGGATAGGAAAACCGGCTAATATCAGCTTCCTGTGAAGGATGTTTTTTCAGGAAAGAACGATAAAAATACTGGACTAATGTGGTGCCATGATGTGTTCTGATAAAATCAATAACAGGTTCCGGAAGCTTATATTTCCTTGCAATTTCAACTCCTTTTGTAACATGTCCAATTATAATTTCAGCACTTTTTTCAAATTCAAGGTCATCATGAGGATTAAAATCTCCAGTGTGGTTCTCTATAAAAAACAATGGCTCAGTCATTTTCCCGATATCATGATATAACGAACCAGTCCTTATAAGCAATGAATTCCCTCCTATTTCATAAACCACTTCCTCTGCAAGATTAGCAACCTGCAAGCTATGCTGGAAAGTACCTGGTGCCTTTTCAGACAACTTCCTTAATAATGGTTGATTTGAATCAGAAAGTTCAAAAAGAGTAGATTCAGATATAAAACCAAAAGTTTTTTCAAAAATAAAAATCAGCGGATAAGAAGTCAGTATCAGCAATCCATTACCCCCGAACCATAAAAAAGGCCTGTAATCGATTGTCCTCAGATTGCCTTCCTGTATCGCAGAAAAGGCAAAATAGACTGCTGAATAAATTATTGCAATTGAAACCGAAGTCTGGAATAAAATACCCCGGCGGTACGAATTGGTCAGGCTAAATATAGCAACGATACCAGCAATTATATTCAGGAAAACAAATTCAAAACTATTGGGTGCCCAGAAACCTACAACTAGGATTGTTAGCAAATGGACGAACAAAGCCAGACGGGAATCAAAGAATGTTCTGATCATAATTGGGACAATTGCAAAAGGCAGGACATATATGCTTAAAACGCCTTGCCTTAACGTGAGACTTGCAAGTGATGCAGTAAGCAGAATCAATAAGAGGATAAAAACCGTATTCTGGAACTTTTGCAGGACAGCTCGCCTGAAATTATATAAAAACAGGTATAGAATCACCATGGAGATCATCGCAAGTATGACTTTTCCAAGAGTGGATACGTTCTGTCTGTCAGATAGTCCAAGTTTTGTTTCATATTCTCTTTTAAGCGATTCCAGGATTCTGAATTTCTCATCTGTGACTATCTCCCCACGTGAGATTATTCTCTCTCCCGACTGCACCATCCCTTTAGTAAGAGAAAGCTTACTGATCATATCTTCCCGAACCTGGTTTGATGTTACTTCATCATATGCAAGGTTTGGAATAAGGAATTCATTGATATTTAAATCGCGGAAAAATAATCTGTTTATACGGTCAGGTATGCTATCCGCAATCTTATTAACTTCATTGAGGACATACTCATATGCAGTTCTCGGTGTAAAAACCTCAGAAAGATCCCGCTCTTCAGCAACCTGGTTTTTTATAATTACGATAGTAAGGTCAGGATTATTAACCCGATCCAAAATCTCATCACTCTGGACTATTCCTTTTGAATAAACAAAACTTATAAGATTACTGGCCAAACTGAGGTATTGTTTTCTTTTTACTGTATCTGTATGTATATTGAATTCCTTATCAGGTAATTCCGAGGTTGATTTAATCAAATCAGCCCATGCTTTAATAAAAGAGGACTTAAAACGGTCAAGTTGTGTCTGTACTATATCCTCCTGATACCTGAAATAAGGCTTAAAATTTCTTAAGAGGCTATCCCTTTCGGAATTAATTTCAAAGTCAGGCTTGTATATTGGAAAATCAAATGGCGCAATATATTCATCATGTTGCCAGGGCTGGTTTTTCTGGAATTCATATCGGAATTTACCCTGCCATGGGAACAAAAAAACAAGGATTACCCCAGCAACTGCAAAAAGGCTGATCGTGAGGATTTCATCCCGATAGTTAAAAACAAACTTTAGTATACGTTTCATTTATAATACCTGTATGCATGGACAAAATTAGGAAAAATCGAAAAACAGTTGTTTTATTTATGATGAATAAATAAATTTAGAGATTAAATATCAGGGGAATGTATTCTTATGGTGCTTTTGCGAAACTAATTATTGTACTTCTGTCAATTGCAATCATATATCTTATAATCAGACGTATACACACCAAGAGGAAAGAAGATACTGATGACAGAAATAAATAGTTCTCACCCTATGTCCTGCACATACTCTTATCAAAGGCTTGCATGAATAATTACATACTCAATCATCTCAGAGAGCTTGAGTCTGAATCTATTTTCGTTATCCGTGAAGTAGCTGCTCAGTTTGAAAAACCTGTGTTACTTTTCTCGGGAGGTAAGGATTCTATTGTAATGTTCTATCTGGCCCGGAAGGCTTTTTACCCGGCACGTATTCCATTTCCGCTTTTACATATCGATACTGGCCATAATTTCGCAGAAACTCTTGAATTCAGGGATCAGCTGATGAAAAAGACCGGGGCAACCTGTATCGTAAGATTTGTACAGGATACTATTGATAAGGGAAAAGTAGTTGAGGAAACAGGTTATAATGCCAGCCGAAACGTTCTACAAACCGTAACACTTCTCGATGCTATTGAAGAATTCAAATTTGATGCTGCCCTTGGTGGTGGACGACGCGACGAAGAAAAAGCCCGCGCGAAGGAACGTTTTTTCTCTCATAGAGATGAATTTGGACAATGGGATCCAAAAAATCAGCGTCCAGAACTCTGGAATATTTTTAATGGGAAAAAGAAAATGGGAGAACATTTCAGGATTTTCCCTTTGAGTAACTGGACTGAAATGGACGTATGGCAATATATTTACATGGAAGATGTTGAGATTCCTGATCTGTACTTTACTCATAAAAGGAAGGTATTTTACCGCAACGGTGTCTGGCTGGCAGATGCACCATTCATGAAGAAAAAACCAGGTGAAAAGGTTGTGGAAAAAGACGTGCGTTGCCGCACGATCGGAGATATCACATGCACCGGAGTCACTATATCAAAAGCATTGACACTTGAAGAGATCATCCTTGAAGTCGCCGCCACACGAATAACCGAAAGAGGGGGCCGATATGATGATAAACGTTCTGAAGCGGCGATGGAAGATCGGAAGAGGGAAGGGTATTTCTAAGAAATGCCTCAAATGTCAAATGCACTTAAATGTCTCAAAAAAATTAGAAATGAGTAAAATTAAAAACCATAACACAACAACACTACGGCACCACAGTACTATTGACAACTGAATTATCTATTGAAGATCCATTGAAGCACAATTGATTATGACGAAGACAAAAGACTTCCAGAGAGGATACCTGA
>CAZEKO010000012.1:0-27101 GCA_964512775.1 uncultured Bacteroides sp.
TCGGGGGAGAACAATTACCTGAAATGCTGATTAAACTGGTAAAAGAAGGAAAAGTGAGTGAAGAACGGCTGGATATTTCTGTAAAAAGGCTTCTGAAACAGAAGTTTGCTTTGGGCCTTTTTGATAATCCATTTATTGATCCCGATCATGCTGCAAAAACTGTGGGGAATCTGGAATTCAAGGCAGCGGGTGAGCTTGCGCAGCGAAAATCGATTGTTCTGTTAAAGAATGATTCCCTGGCAGCAGGTAATACAATGCCTTTGAAACCAGGAATTAAGATATATATTCAAAATATTGATCCGTCAGTTGCAGACAAATATGCCACAGTTGTTGAAAAACCAGAGGAAGCTGATTATGCAATACTCAGGCTAAAAGCTCCCTCACAGCCTCTCGATGGAGCCGGTCCTCTTGGCAGGTTATTTGCTTCCGGTGATCTTGATTTCAAGGAAAAAGAACTGGCTGAAATACTGAAAGTTTTGAATTCGGTTCCATCAATTGTGGATATATACCTTGACAGACCTGCGGTGATACCTGAGATTGCAGCGGCATCAAAGGGTTTGCTGGCAAATTTCGGAGCGAACGATGAAGCTTTGCTGGATATAATCTTTGGTAAGATGACTCCATCGGGAAAACTTCCATTTGAGCTGCCTTCTTCAATGGATGCTGTCAGAAAACAGAAAGAGGATCTCCCTTATGATTCGGAAAATCCCCTCTTCCCGTTTGGTTTCGGATTAAGTTATTAATTAAGAATTTCTTAAACGTACAAAAAATAATGTAAACTTTATTTGGAAATATGTAAAGTATACTGTACATTTGGTAAAATTTAATTAACAATTGTGAGACTGAAGAATAATTTAAGACGTTGCCGCTTTGATAAGAATGAGATGTCTCAGGAAGATCTGGCAATAGTAATCGGAGTAACAAGACAAACCATACACTCTATTGAAAAGGAGAAGTTTAATCCGTCCACTTTACTGGCATTGAAGCTTGCCAATTTCTTTAACAAACCAGTTGAAGATATTTTTTACTTAAGTGATGATTCAGATTATATAACAGAATAAAAATCAGGTGCAATTATGAAAACAAGAATTAAAATCAATAATACTATCCTTCTAATATCCTGCATTTTATCATTCTTCTGGTTAATCTATATAATGCTCAAGGTGAATGCTGATTTGTCAGATGCATTGAATATTGATAAATCAATATTCGGTATTCAGGATTACATGATAGGGCTTGGCCATTTATTTGTATTGATCTTTAATATATACGCAATCATTATACTTTTTTCACATATACGTCATTATAAGGAGTTAAGGATACTAAAAACAATAGCACTAATCTCTGGTATAGTTTCACTGTTTTCAATTGGCGTCGAAAAAGTAATGGTTGATGAAATTGCCAGGCAGTATCGTTCTGGCATGAGTATTTCTGAAATCAGTATTCTCAATTTTGCATATATAATCAATATGGCCTTCTCTGTTCTTATGTTCTACTTTATTATGAGAACCTTCCCAATCCTGAAAGCCGATATACCGGAGAAGAAAACTGTAGACGAAAAGATATTTACCATAGCTCAGTATATGGGAATCTTATCAGGTTTTATGGGGTTGATCCTTGTTTTTGATCTTGCAGGGAAGGGGATCGCCGGGGAAAGGATAGCATTCTACATTCCTTTTTTTATCCTGTTCCTGGTACCGTATATTCTCGCGGTTTTGTACTGGCTATCTTTAAAAATAAGCCGGAAAATCAATGACTGGTATGATGAGAAGCAGCTTCAGGATGTTATGAAAGCTTCTTTAACAACCCTGGTATTATCATTCCCGGGCTTGCTTGTGTTTTTATTCCTTGGCATTCCATCCATTTTCTATTTCTTTCTATACTATATTTTTCTGGTCCTGGTCTTATTCTCGGGCAGTACACTGTATTACTATAAATTCTGACACCAACAAAAAAGGCTGTTCCGGTAATCAGAAACAGCCCTTCAGTGTAAATATCCGGTTATTCTCCGATAACTTTAATCAGTTTGCCAGCCTGTACCTGGGCGGTCAGCTCAAGGTTGTTAAGCAGAGCCACTTCAGCCAGCTGGTCCTGTTTTATTCCATAGTAGGTCAAAGCATTTGAAACCGTACCAGTACGGAATACCTTCTTGATAAGTATCTTCCTGGGTTTGACATTTAATTTTGAGGCATCCGTCAGTGTGGAGAAAGTCTTCATGGATGATTCAAACTGACTAAGGAAAGTGCTGAAATCAGCTTCTGCGGAAACGCCGTGGAATACATAAATATATCCTCCGTATTCAATGAAGTATGACAGTACCATATTAGCTGATTCAGCACCTGTTGACTGATCCTGGACCACCTGTTTAGCCAGGGTTGTCAATGCCGGAAGCCCGTTAACAGTTGTTTGCTTGCTTTCTACAAGAGTCAGTCCCAGCCTCTTTAATGTTGAATCTGCAGCTGCCTTAAGCACTCTCTCATTTGCCATTGTGAAGATCATCAGGGCTTTCTGATCTGCCGGAGCCATGTTTACCTGGGCAGGAGTATTTTCAAGTTTCCAGCCGGCAGGGAATGAGAATTTGAACTTAAGCGTCGGATGATAGAACACATTGCCTTCAGCATAGCCCTGTCTTGGATCTTCTCCATAGATAATTCCATCTATCAGTGTCAGATAATTATCACCATTGACCTTGAATGAAGGCAGCTTCAGGCTGTCCTGCCACCAGGTTGCAAGGTTATTAACTGTGTTGTATCGGTCTCCCGGGTCAGGGTGTGTTGAAAGGAAAGTAGGAACACCTCCTTCACTTTCTGCCATGCTCATTTTATTTAATACCTGGAAGAAATCAGCCATTTTATGGGCATCATAACCGATCAATGAAGAATACCTGACTCCGAGCCCATCAGCTTCGCGCTCATCGTCGCGACTGAATTTCAGGAAAAGCAGCTCCATCCCCTGCATTGCATACTGTGCGTACTGTGCAAGTCTCTCTGAAGCGATCATGGTGCCTATCAGAATTAGCTGACCCAATTGCTGCTTTGTCTGTTGACTTGCAGAATGGCGGGCAGTTACATGTCCCATTTCATGGCCAATAACACCAGCCAGCTCTGCTTCATTATTGAGCTGGGCAAGAATTCCGCGTGTCAGATAAATATACCCTCCCGGTACGGCAAATGCGTTGACAACCGGTGAATCCAGGATTTTGATATGGTATTCAAGGGTGGAACGGTGAGAAATTTTCCCCATTTCATTGGTCATGCCCTTGATGAAAGACAATAAAGCGTAACTTTTATATTCGCCAAAAGTTGCCAGAACCTGTGGATCGTACTGCCTTCCCAGTGCAAGCTCCTGGGCTTCAGTCATCAGCATGATCTGCTTCTTGCCTGTTACAGGGTTAATTGCACAGGAAATAACCACTGCAATTACTGCCAGAAAGAAGGAGATCTTAACGTAAATGTTCAGCCTTTTCATCCGTAAAATATTTAGTGATTGATACTCAGTATTTTAAGTTTAGAAGTGCGTTATTATGTATAGCATATTCAAATATCGTGAAAAAAATTAACTCATTATAATTCATATCCTTAAAAATTCAGGGCTCTCTATGAAAACAAAATCATTTTACCAGATCCTGCAATTCTCCGGAGTCAAAAATCACTTTTTCAGCACGGAACTGAACAGCTTTTATCATGGCCTTTGCAACATCACGTGCTTTGATACCTTTATACTTCTTTAAAGGACCGGCAAAAAGCCTTCCGAACATATTCATAAACACTATTGATACTTTCTCTCCGAAACGAAATTCTTCCCGGTTTCCCATAAGCAATGAGGGACGGACGATCTTAAGGTTACCTTTATAAACCTCTCTTACCGATTTCTCCATTTCCCCCTTGATCTTCAGGTAGAAATTCGATGAATGGTCACTGGCTCCAATTGATGATATTATAACCAGGTTCGGAACTGAAAGTGATTCAGCAAGTAGCGCAATCCGTTCAGGTATTTCCAGATCTACCTGACGGAATTTTTCTTTTGTCCCGGCAATTTTTATTGTAGTACCGATGCAGCAAAAGTAAATGTCAGCATTCAGCTTGTCCTTAAATTCCGTTAGCTGAGAATAGTTTTCCAGGAGAATGATCTCCAGCCTGGGATCTGAAACAGGTACTTCTCTTCTGGCTACAGCTTTTATTTTATTAAAACCACTTTGCAGCAAAAGTTCATTAACGAGCTCTCTGCCAACAAGTCCTGTTGATCCGAACACGATCGCCGTTTTACCGTTTCTTGCTTCTGTCATAGTCTCTTTGATAAAATTAGTCTTTTTATTGGTGTATTCTTCCCTGTCATTTCTGTACTTTTCTGCCAGCTTCTTTTTAAGATTTTCATATTCCCTGGCTTTTTCCGGATTCTTAATAAGATAATCGCGAAATACCGGTTCATCCCAGTCACAGGGATATCTTACATGAATATGATATGTTTGTCCTGTTAATCCTTCCGGGGTATAGCCTTTCATGAACATCATATGAGGAGGAGGATTCTCAGGCTTTTGAGTATATTGATATCCGGTTTCCTTTAAATTACTGATTAATAATTCATTATTGGTCTCTTCGTAGATTTCAACAAGAATATCAATTGTCGGTTTTGCACTTAGCCCGGGCACTGCAGTACTTCCGATATGCTGGATTTTAAATATATTTTTTCCGATTGCTTCCCTGATCTTTTGTTCTTCAAGGTGATACAGGTCCTTCCACTCAGGTTTATATCCGACAATATTTATTGGGAAGAGCTTGCCTAACTCTTCAGCAGTCAGTTCATTAAGTTCTTTAGTCATATCCCTGTTCAGAGGTATTTCGATACTTATATCATCTCTGCTTCATCTTCCATCTGAAAGATAAAATTGCAGCTGCCACCAATATTATCGAATAAATAAGTACCCAGTAGAAATTACCCAGGATTTCTGAAAATGAAGAACCTGACAATAAATACTTTGATGCATCGACGGCATGAGCAAATGGAAGGGCATAGCCTATCGTTTCAAATATACCGCCCATTTCTTTCAGCGGCGCCCATGCTCCGCAGAAAAGACCAATGAATGTAACCAGGGCAGAGCCAAATGCTGTAACCTGAGTCATTGTAAAAAGAGTTCCCATAATCATTCCTATACTGATACAGATCATAAGTACAGGGAAGAAGATTATCAGGGAGAGCATTATATTGACAAAACTTCCTCCCATTATCACTCCTGTTATCAGGCAGATAACTATTTGAATAACAGCAAGAGGAATGAAGGGTATCAGGTATGCAAAAATAAAATCAGAAGAGGTGAGAGGTGTCGTAAAAAGACGAATCAAGAATGAACTTTCCCTGTCGTTGGCCAGTAATACCGCTGCAAACATTATTAAAAAGGCAAAACTGAATACTATTACTCCTGGTGTCATCCACTGAGGAGAAAAATGGGGGAGTTGCACTCTTTTATAGATTGATGTAAACAGTACAAGCATTATTACCGGGAGTGCAAGTCCCAGGATCACTGAAACAGGATCCCTGTATAATTCCTTGAAATTCCGGTTTGCAAGGCTAAATAGTTTCATTTTTAACCTCCTTTCCTGTCAGGTGAAGAAAAACATCGTTTAAAGTTGGTTCCAGCAATTGTATACTATTGATCCTGATGTTCTTTGAACGCAGGAAGTCGGTTACCATATTAAAATCAATATCAACAGCTTTTATTTCCAGTCCGCCAACGGTTTCAATGACTTCCCATTCAGGCCTCCTGATATTATCAAAAATATCAGCCGATATATTTTCCGCCGAGATTTTAAGTAAGCGTATGCTGCTGTATTTCTTCTTTAGTTCAGGTGAAGTGCCCATTGCAACTATTTTTGCCTGGTCGATTATAGCTATATTGTCGGCCAGCTCATCAGTCTCTTCCAGGTAATGAGTTGTCAGCAGTATGGTTTTTTCTCTTTTAAGCTTCTCAATATAATTCCATACTGATCTTCTTGCATGGGGATCAAGTCCAAGTGTTGGCTCGTCAAGGAACAATACCTGCGGATCAGACATAAGGGCCATGGCTATGCTTAATCTTCTCTGCATGCCACCGGAGAGTTTTCTTGCCTGGTCCTTCCTGTCCTCAAGTTCCATTAACTGCATCAGCTCATTCGCTCTTTCTTTTGAGTGGTTGCTTTTCAGACCGGATACTCCACCCATAAGGAGCAGATTCTCACGGGTGGTCAGATGACCGGCAATTGCAGTTTCCTGAGGAGAGACTCCAATGATTTCCTTTATCTTAAACGGATTCTTATGGATTTCATTCCCCATGACCGTCGCAGACCCGGATGTAGGTTTAAGCAGACAGCAAAGCATCTTAATAGTGGTCGTTTTTCCTGCTCCATTAGTTCCAAGTAATGAAAAGATCTCACCTCTGCTGATTTCTACATTCAGGGCATCAACAGCGATCCTTTCACCAAACTTTTTAGTCAGATCTGAAGTTTTGATAGCATAATTGTTCTCCACCTGATTAATGAATTAAACTATTTAATCCTTTATACAACGGACAGAAAGTCCGGCAGTTTTACTAAAATCCAAACTATATATGTTGCATTGTACGTAGTTCAGAAGACGACACCATGCGTCGGAGCCATTTACCTCTGTACCCGACCACCAATAGCCGTGTGATCCGGGATTAAGATATCCTCCGTTGCTATTCCTGGCTCCGGCGGGAGGAAATTTGATACCTGTATTAATTGGCTTGTTACCTTCTTCAGATAATCCGGAACCTCTCATAAACATTGCAGCAAGTACTTCATTCCCCATGAAATCAATAAACTGTGTCCATTCTTCATCTGAAGCTATATGCCATCCTTTCGGGGCAAGGCCGCGCGGATCGTTTACTGCATACCAGTTGTAAAGTCTGCCATACCCGTTGGAATTATCAGGATTGTTCACTCCATAGCACCATGCAGGTTTTTTTTCAATTCCCATCCGCACCCATCCTTCGGGCGATCTTGCTTCAGTGATCTCATCACCGTTCAGGAAGTGACTGACATCCAGATTTTCTGACATCCATAGCTGCGTGCCGATTCTTATTATCCCGATGCTGTTACCATCCTGGTCTCTTGATGATCCCGAACAGCAAAAAAGAACTATTAATGTTACTGTAATTGCCAATCCGGTTAGTGCTTTTACAAAATTCATTACCGATTTTATTATTTTTATACCCTCAAAGCTATTTTTCTTCAGTAAAGATAATCTGAACTTAATAATAAGGAATTTGTTTATATTTAATTTTTATTGTATTAATTCCCTGAAATGAAAAAGATTTATTTTATGGCAGCACTGTCAGGTATAACGTTAGTTGCATTCTTCTCATGTGCATCAATTCCCCGCGGAGCCGTTGCAGTAAAACCTTTTGATAAAGAAAAGTACCTTGGTAAATGGTACGAGGTTGCGCGTATGGATTTTCGTTTTGAGCGTAACCTTAAAAATGTTACTGCAACTTATTCAGTAAATGATGACGGTACAATCAAGGTGGATAATCAGGGCTACGATTATGTTGAGAAGGAATGGAGGCAGGCTGTGGGCAAAGCAAAATTTGCAGGAGAATCCAATGAAGCAAGGTTGAAAGTGTCCTTTTTTGGACCGTTTTACGCAGGTTATAACGTCATTGCCCTGGACAGTCAGTACAAATATGCTCTTGTTGCCGGACAAAGTCTTAAGTACCTGTGGTTGCTGTCACGCGAAACGATAATGCCTGAAGACATAAAACAGTCTTATCTCAAAATAGCAGAAGACCTTGGTTATGATACTTCAGTACTAATCTGGACCGAACACGATGACAGAGATTGAAACTGGTCCGTCTGTTATTTTTGATTTTCACTGACAAATTTATCAGGATGCAATCCTCTCCATTATAGTTTTTGCAGCTGTCAGATGGTCAGTTTCTGATACTTTGAATAAGGCAATATCCGAAATCCCCCATTTATTGATTACGCTTTCAACATAGGTGTCACGGGCTGTGATCAGGATGTTATTTTCTGAGCCTTTAATTAATCTGAGCAGGCATCCGGCCCATCCTTTATCATCAAGTTCCAGTTGACCGACCTCATCAATTATAACCAGCTTTTTACCTTTCAGCCTTTCAGGATCCAGGACATATGATCCAAATTTCAATCCTTCCGGATTGATACTGAATTTGCCTATCTTCTCTGGCCATTTTTCTTCATCCTGCCTCAGGAAAACCTCCCTTCTTCCGGTTTCAACATCAATAATATCATATCCTGTGGTCACATTATTGTTCATCACTCTTTCCGACAATATACCTCCTACAGGGATATGGTTTTTCTTAAGTTCCTCGCATATTTTCTTCGTGAATGTTGTTTTGCCTTCACTTTTTAAACCACTGACAATAAACATATTCTGAACATATTTTCTCTTATTCTTTATCTCAGATAACCTGATGTTTGCATGTGAAATAACACTGTAAAAGACTGAAACGGGTTTTTTGACGAGGCTTTTAAAATCCGGAATGCTTGCAATAAAATCAGGCAGGCTCTCAATAGAAAGCTCCAGTGCCAGTGGCAGATGTTTAAATGAAGTTCTGGAGAAGAAATCCCGGATCTTCGGATTATATAGCTCTGTTCCTAATACTGAAAATCCGACAATTATGAGGGCTGCTCTGAAGTTCATCTGGATTCCGGTAATAAGGCCGTTTAAAGCATTTGTTTCACCGGTCTGAGTTTTGGAAAAGACAAATGCAGTTATTAAAGTAATGAATATGAAAAAAAGCCAGAATTTTGGTTTGGATATTCTTCTGAGAGAATTTTTATACCTGAATGACCACAACAGGATAATGCCGGTCACGGTTATGCTCCAGACGAACCAGGGAGTATAGTTTAATAATATGAATGAGCCAATAATAAGAACCATATCTATCAGCAGCCATGCCAGGGAATAATTAAAATTGCTTTCCGGAATGTTAAAAGGCTTGATCTCAGCACTGTTGATCGTTTGTGTAAATACCGGTGATTGATTCAACATTTTCCGGCCAACCATTATGCCAATAACCGCAGTAAAAAGACCGAATAAGGCATAGATAATCAACAGGATGAGGATAGGCAGCCAGACTATATCTGTCTGTAGATTAAGCTGTTTCTGAGCCATATTAAGCAGCCGGGTGTAAACTTCAACGATATTTGATCCGTAAGAGATTATGTAACTTGCAATTTTATGAAACAGATTCCAGGACATTGCCATCATAGCTCCGATTATATAACCGGCATATGTCCTGCCTAACAATCTGACAAACAGTTCAAGAAGGAGGGCTTCGGCGAAAATCGCTATCATGGGACCAAAAATCACCGCACTGGGTGATAATGTTTTAAGAATTGCGCAAATCAGTCCCGCGCGCCAGAAAAGTCCTTTTTCAGTCCATGTAAAATTTATTGAAATCAGGACTATGAGACCTATAGCTGTCAGGATATTGCCGCTGAATGGTACGCGGAGATTATGAAGGAAGCTGCCCAGAACAATCTCTGAGGCTGCCCATATTGTCCCGATAATTGAAGCCTTAATCCATTTCTCACTTAATTCATGCTTCATAGTCTCGCAGGATACAGATCTTTTGTGCACAATATTCAAACAGGTGGTAACCTCCCCCTCCTTCACTGATCAGATCAAATAATACATCCGGTCTCGTAATTCGTGTTGCTCCGATGATATTAACCTTGTTTGCAAAAAGGATATCAGGAATATTGCTGCCTGACGGGCCAACGACTATAACGAACGCTTTATCCGGGACAGCGGACAATAAACTATCAATCGTATTATTTACCAGCGTCAGGCCCGTAATAATCACTATATCAGATTCAGGAAATACCCTGGTATACTCACTGGCAGGAACATAATATTGTTTCTGCTGCTCTTTCAGAGCGTTCTCATCCATCTCCAGTACATATAATCTGTTACTGGTTCCCGATATTTTGCTGATATAAGACTGAAAAGCTCCAACGATAGTTATTGTCCGTGGAATGTTAAGATCGATCAGATCAACCGGATCACAGTTTTCCAGGATCTTGTAATTGCCTGATGAAATTATACCGGAGGAAATTGCATTCAGGCAGGCAATCTTAAGGGTTGTTATTATGCCAGAATCCTTATTGGTTTCAAACAGATTCCATACCTGTTGCCCTTTGATTTTTAATGGTGCGAAGTCTCCATAATCCCGTTCGCTTTTTGAACAGTGCTGATGATCATTTGAAAGCGTGGATGCTACTCCGCAGCTGCCATCCGAAAGTTTTACAGCAGTCATTGAAATACCTATCCGTACATCAGCAATGGTAAGATTTTCAATCTTATCACGGTATTTGCTATTAAGCAATTTCAAAGTCTGTTCAATAATCATATTTTATTCAATTCAAGTCTTACATAAAATGGCAGATTCCCGAGCTCAGCTATATCAAGTCCGTACAGATCAATCTGAGGATTTCTCTTGTTTATTTCCCTGAGTAACCTGCCGGGTCCGGTACCAATGTCCAGCAAGCTGCCCTGTTTTAATAATGTCGAAATGAATTCCGAAATTTCTTCAAAAGATCTGTTCACACCGCTGACACTGGTCAGGTTATCATACAGCCTCGCAGCAAAAGAGGGCATGTTAATGTATTGCTTTTCTCCCCGGGTTTTCAATCAGTTTAAGATTTATCTTTTATTCTTTGCTTTTTCAAGGCTCTCCATAACCCTGAATTTCACAATGTCCCTGATAAGGTTAAGCGGGAGAGGTTCCTCAAGAGGAAACTGAATAGAACCTTTCCCGGTTTTGTAGCCTTCAAGCTCCTCTTTAAATGCTGCTACCCCTGATGCCGTAGGGTAAAAGCCGATATGATTCTTCTGAGCTGCAAAGTAAACGAGAATGCCCTTCAGGAAAAAGGCAGGCATCTGGTAGCTGATTTTTTCCCCGGCATCAGGAGCCGTTTTTTTTATTATGGCTCTGATCTGTTTCAATTTAGTCTGAATCTTACCGGGGAATTGAGAAATATACTGATCAATATTTTCAGGGATTCCTGTCTTTTTCATATATCATTGGTTAATTATTCGTATTGTCATTCATCCAGATGACTTTTTGTTCTGATTTGTGTTCCTGTCCAATTATATTCCGGTATAGTTCAGGTTTTCTTGCCTTGATATAACGGTAACCACCAGCCCTGGTGAGCTTTTCAGGCGTCAGGATGGCAGATGTAATCTCATCTCCGAGTGTACGGCACTCGGAGACAATATCTCCAAATGGATCAATTATCATTGAACAACCGTTTTTCAGCTGATCATCGTCCATCCCGATTGGATTTGAGAATACCACATAAACAGCATTATCATATGCTCTTGCAGGCAGCCATTTCATAAGCCATTCCCGTCCCTTTGGGCCGTCGAACTCTCTGCGCAGTGAGGCAGGATCCTTTTCCCGGTTTTCCCAGAGTTCAGGATCAACAAAGCCTGCACCTGGGCGAGTTGATGGTGTGCACATGGTTACATGAGGCATGAATATTATATCGGCTCCCAGGAGCTTTGTGGCCCTAACATTTTCTATAACATTATTGTCATAACATATGAGTATTCCGCACTTCCATCCTTTCAAATCAAAGATACAATATTCATTTCCTGCTGACAGAAACGGATTTATGAAAGGATGGATTTTACGGAATTTTGCGATCAGACCATTCCTGTCAACGCAAACATAAGCTTTGTATAGTCTATCGTTGCTGTCTTTTTCAAAAAGTCCCGAGAGAATGACAATATTGGTTTTCTTTGATATTTCTATCAGCCTGTCAATGCTTTCTCCTCCGGGTATGAATTCCGCTATTTCAAGCATCTGTTCTTTTGAAAGATGACGGGCAAAAGTATAACCTGTGACAGAGCATTCATGAAATGCTATTATTTCCGAACCTTCATCTGCAGCCTTTTTTGACAGCTTTTCAATAACAGAAAGATTATATGGTTTATCACCACTTTTATTCTCAAATTGTGCTGAGGAAATTGAAAGTTTATCCATATTGTTAGAAACATTATTAATTGTCAATGTTATTTTGACAAATCTGGAACGAATATAGAAATATTAGTACTATCCAGGCTGCAAGATCATAAGATGCTGCCTCAAAGCTTTTGTCCTGTGTGAAGTCTTTACAGAAAAATATTTATAAAATCGGCAGCGGAAACCTGGTTCTTATTTTTGATTATCCTCTTACCGTCTGAATAGGTTGTTGACGTGCATTGCCCGTATACTGTGCAGTTGCCGCTATTATCGGGTGAATATCCCTTGCAAACGCGCAATACATCCGGTGATATTTCATCAATAAGAACAATTTTCCCATCTCCGAATTTTAATCTTCCCAACTCGAATTTGCCGTCTATTACATGGAATCCCTTTGATGAAAACTCCTGGGATACGATCTCTGCAATTCTCTTTACGAGATCAACACTAAATGCAATTTCATCCCTGCTCATGGCACCTGTCGCTTCCAGCGCTTCCATCGTAATGAGGATATCACTGTCCCCTTTTGTCCAGGCTTCAACTACCTTGTTAAGATTCTTGCATGGACGTACAAAAGGATACCTTCTCCAGAAGCTTCCGGTTGCATTATTCCTCCAGGTAAACTCAAGATTAAGGAGCGGAGCTGATCCTGGAAATTCCGGCGATTCCACAGGCATCGAGAGAGGGATAGCCGGCTCCACGATCATCTCATTATCTTTTATCGTATCGATATAGTGGGAAGGTATACCCTTCTCTTTCAGCAGCTTAAAGAAATGAGTGGCAAATCTGCAGGCTACCGCACCTTTCCCCGGAATATCCCCAACGACCGTATCATAACCGGGATCAAATACTATTTTCCCGTTTTCAATATAGCCTGTTCCTCTGTCTGAAAATACAAACCGGTATTTTCCGGCATAAGCTCCTTCTGTTATATTAAAAACATCTTTCGATTTTCCGCGGTAGACAAGATTCTTTTCTGACATAAGTTCTTTCTTTAAATTATATAGCGTAAATATACATTTACATCTCCAATTGGCAAATCATTTAATTGAGTTTTACTTACTGATTCTACGGTTATTTTCACATCTTTTGCCTGATACGGATTTCGTCCAATCTGGTCCGGGCAGCAGGGTCTATATCAAAGTGTTTCTGAAGTTTAGCACATATATAATCATCACAATATGCACAGTTTATCATGTTTTTCGTGGTCGCACATTTCCTGATCTCACAATCGGCGCATCCTGTAAATAGTCTACCGTTAGCGACTTTGCATCCGTCACAATCTGTTATGATCCAAGGCTTTGGAGTTGTTCCATAGATCCTGGCCAGCTCCTCCGCAATCATCATTCTCATTTCCGCTTGTTTGGAAGTATCTGTCTCAAGTGTTGCCAGATGGATGGGGCATGTATCGCATGCAAGGCCGCAGTATGCTATCATCGATTCCATGTTCAGTTACAATTTTGAAGAGCCGGCAAACAGAGTCTGAACCTATGACTGCTTTTATATCTTATCTTGACACCAACTTTAAATATGGGACAGCAACAATCTCATGGAACAAGGAAGATGCTGCAAAATATGCAAAATCACAGAAAACCAAATAAAAGATCCATAATTTAAAGGTACAGCGTATGTGGTACAAGGTACAGAGAGTTACCTATTTACTAATAACCAATAACCAATGACGGATTTCATTTCTTAAACTCCTTTTCAATCAGGTCAACGGTTAATTCAAGACCATTGACATTTTGAAGTTTTTTAGATATCTCAACAGCATTTTGTTTGTATTTGCTGTTTGTGATACACTCTTTAATAGCTTCAGAAATTGATTCTGCCGTCATTTTCTTGAAGTCGCAGGTATCGGGACCCAATCCCAATTTAACAATTTGCTGCTGGTTAAAGAACTGATCACCCATGAAGGGGAATGCTGCCTGAGGAATGCCTGCCCTGTTTACTGCAGCCATGGTCCCGGTTCCTCCGTGGTAGATGATTGCTGCCAGCCTGGGGAAAAGCAATTCAAAAGGCACTTCATCGACGAACAGTATATCCCGGGTATTGCTTCCTGGCAGTTCTGCCCATCCTTTGGAAATTATCAGCCTCTGGTTGGTTGTATCCCTGACCTGTTCAAACATCTGACTGTATTTCTCTGTATTTGTAATAGGATTACTGCCAAATCCGATATAAACAGGAGGTTTCCCTGAATTGAGAAAATCTTCCATATCGGCAGGCAGTCCTTTCTTTGATGGCAGCAGCATAAAACCTGTCTGCGTGAAAGGAAATGCTACTCCTGCCCGGCAGGAGAAATTTTGACTGTGACGCCCCCTTTTTGTTCTTCGGGATTCTCTTTTACAGCTTTTTTGATATCTATACCTAATGGTTCAAACCGGCAACCATTATTCCTTGCCAGTTCTTCGTTTTCCGGCGGAGCACAAATGGTAACTTCATGACCTCTCTTAATAAGTCCTGTTGCCAGGGCAATCATCGGCTGGACATCTCCTCTTGTACCCAGGATAACGCATGCAATTTTCATCAGGTAGAATTATAAGGTTATCGGGTTCCTAAAAGATATAGTTGTATAGATTGTAATCGGGATTTTATTCATTTGCTATACTTGTCAGCCAGTCATCTCTCAGTTCATTCATGCTCTTGCCTGAAAGTTCTTCAATTGTTTTAATTTCATTTTTATAATCTGTAAATGCTTCAAGTATCTTATCCAGTCCATATGTTTCCACAAGATATTTTGTAAATGAGCAGGAGCAATTATAGAAAGCAGGGGCATAATATCTTCTTTTCCTTGTATAGAGCTTAATCATTATTCCTGGTTCGCCAATGTATTTAAGAATATATGGGCCATTTTCTTCTTTTATGCTGACATTACAGGTTGAATCAACAAGAGTATAACCTCCGCTTACAAACATATCATACTTTGAGATCTGATAATCATATGAAACCTTCATGGCAAGAAATTCAGCCATACCCTCTGTAAACCATACAGGCATCCTGAAATAGTTCATGGGATTTGATTTTGGGCTCCAGTTCCCTTTTTCTGACCGGAGAAGGATATGCATTGTTTCATGCAGCCATGGTGAATGATCATTCTGTGCCCGATGCACTGGAAGTAAAATATCTCCTTCATCTGAAGTGCCTGATATGAAATTGCCCGGGCAGAAATAGTAAGCTATTTGTCTGTCTTTAAATATCTGCCAGTCAAATGGTCCTCCAATGTATTTTTGAGCAAGTTCTATTCCAAGGTTAATGGTGTCAGCTATTTCATTCATCCGGGATTCAGAAATGGACCCCTGCGGGAAATATGCTATTACCCTTTCCCGGGTGATGACAACACCTTCTGTTTTAAGTTCAGTAATTGTTTCATCTCCTGAACAACAAATTGCCAGGAATAATATTCCGGTCATTAACAGGTGTTTCTTCATATACTATCCGTCTTATTTAAAGTATTATCGTACCTCAACAGCCCTTATTTCAATTCAGTTGGTACTGAATTAAAAACTATACAATAATGAAAGATTTAAAGTGTACATAACTTCAACATATATTTTTATTAATGTCTTTTTTATATTTTTTGATTTTCTTGCCAAATATTCTTTCTTTCCTGTGCTTTTCAGCAACTGTAGTCAGGAATCTCTGCTGTTCTTTTTGAAGCTTCCGGAAATTATCCAGTGATTCAATATCAATGATGCCCTTGACGAGAGCGTCCATTACAGCACAACCTTTTTCATTGATATGTTTACAGTCTGGAAACTTGCATTCTAATGAAAGATCGTATATCTCGCGGAATGTCGTTTTAATGCCCTGAATGTTATCGGTTATTCCAAGTTCTCTCATACCGGGGGTATCAATAATAATCGCACCATTTTCCAGGACAAATAGTTCCCGGTGATCTGTAATATGTCTCCCTTTACCTGTACTCTTACTTATATGTCCGGTTCTTAAGATTTTCTTTTTTAATAAGTTATTTATCAGGGTTGATTTGCCAACCCCGGAAGAACCAACTACACAATAGGTTTTCCCTTTTTCCAGGGATTCCAGGATCTGGTCAAATCCCTGCATGGTAACATTACTGAGGAGAAAATATTTTATCTTTTTATCCCTTGCTGTAAGATTCGAAATTGCCTCATTAATAATATTCTCCGGTGACAGGTCAATCTTGCTGATAACCAGGACAGGCTCAATGCCGGAAGAATAGCATATTGATAAATATCTTTCCAGCCTGTTTATATTGAAGTTATTATCTATTGACTGAACAATCAGTGCAACATCAATATTAGCAGAGATTATTTGCTTCTCTCCAAATTTGCTAACAGCCTGCCGTTCAAGTATCGATTTACGGGGAAGAACTTCGTAAATTATTGCAGGACCTGAATCGTAAATCTTAATTGTTACCCAGTCTCCGACAGCAGGGAAGTCAGCCCTGGATGCAGCTGAAAACCTCAGATTCCCTGTAATTTCTGCTTCATACTCATTATCCCCGGTCGAGACGATATATCTCTCCTTATGTTCCTGTGATACCCTGCCGACGAGCAGATCCGGCGATAATTCCAATCCTTCCTTCATTGTTTTTATAAAGTCAGATATAGCATTATTTAATACCCAGGCTTTTTTTAAGCTTTGCGACCGCGATTATCAAAGCCTGATGTTCATCATCAAGTTGTCTGAGAAAGCTGCTTATCAATTGATCATCCATATTTAACAGGTAACAATAAATGTTAATTTAAATTTACCTTACAGTCAAGACAAAAGGAGCGATGAACACATAAAGTTGATCCACAATTTGGACAGGTCCTTCTTATGGATTCAAAGGACAGAAACTCTTTAATTCCTTTATCTTGTATCATCAGGAGATTCTCTATGAAACCGGTTTTGTATTTTGTCCGGTACCGTTTATCAAGTTGTTTTATTCTCTTACAAGGAAATTTCGCGCATTCATAACAGAATTTCGATTTTGTCTTTTCAAGGTAATCGCATTTTACTATTATGCACCTTTGGACTGATACTGCTTTATCTGCAGAAATTACACGGCAACCGGGGCATCTGTTTTTATCTCTCAGGTACGCAAGGCAGGTTCCACAATTCATTCCACATGGCGCAATCTGAGATTTGTCAAATGATACTTTTGATTTCATAGAGTTCATGGATCTTAGTATGAGCAACAAAATAATGTTTCATGTAGTTTAGTTTGAAATTAGAAACTGAAAGCTTTTCTTCATCAAGCATTCCTTTTGTTCTGACACCGCTGCAGACATCAACGGCAAAAGGATGAACTTCTTCAATAGCCTGCCTGACATTTTCAGGTATTAATCCGCCGGGCATTCTGGCAACAAGACCGATTGCATCCGCACCATATTCTAAAGCCATATTAGCTTCGGCGATGCTTTTAATGCAACATATTTTGATTCGTGTTCTCATAAAGTTTCTGATTATCGATAGGCGGCTCCGCTTAATGAATATCTCAACAAGGATAAAGATTTTACCAGGCTTTTGCCATATAAACCAATGGAATGAAGATAATTAGTATTAACACTATGCTAAATCTTGACCTGAATATTTCTCTATTTTGTTTTGGTGATAAGTCGTCGTGAATGTAATTAATCCTGGTTTAAAAATTCAATCAACCTGTTATTTACTATATCTGATTGTTCGATATGTGGAAGATGTCCGGCATTTTCTACCTGAAAAAACTCAGGATTAATCAGTTTCCTCAATGTGTCAATTTCAGTTATGGGTATTGTCTTATCGTGTGTTCCCCAGATTAAAAGGACAGGCAGGTCAATTAAACTTTCATATGATGTTAAGAAATCATGACATATTATGTTTCGGGCGGTTGAGACTATTGCATACCTGAATCCCTTATATCTCATCTGTTCCTGAAATTTTGCAGGCCAGTTCTGATATTGATCAGGTTGATAAAAGTCTTTAAGTTGACCTTGAGGCAAGGTTTGTATCCAAAAGGCTGCAGCTAAATACTCTCCTAAGACTGGCACATTAAGTGGTGCAACATTCTTTTTCGTTGAATGAGGATCAATTAAGACTACTTTTCGAACAAGACCAGGATATTCACTTACAAATCCAGCCACAATAGTTCCTCCCATCGAAACTCCAATCAGATCAACAGGAGTTGAAAGTTGCAATGTGTCAATAAGTTCTCTTACCTGTTGAACAAAAAGCTGAAGGTTATATGAGGTTCTGGGTCTTGAAGAATATCCTCGTCCCCATAAGTCGAATCTTATAACTCTGTATCCAGCACTGGACAGGGCATTGAAGGTTGAGTCAAAGATGTACATCGGAACAGAGAATCCATGAATAAGTATAACGACTTGTCCATTGGCAGGACCATCAATCTGGTAGTGTGCGCTGCCATTTGAAAGGATTACAAAATTGCCTGATGTTTTCTCACGTGAAGCATCATTGAGTACTGTTTTTTCAGTATTCCTGATGATCGGGATTGCAGCCAGGGCGCATACTATAAACGTCAAGGAAATGAGGAAAATTTTAGTTTTTCGTTTCATTGTCAGTGTTATGCACAGGGCACTCTTAATTAATCGTTTGTTATACTTATTGTTTTAACTCTTTTATTTCATTTTCTCGGTTTTCTTGGGAACAACATTGGCGTCTTGGATTTGTAATCTTTATAGGATGTCCCAAAGCGAAACTCAAGTTCACGTTCTTCATACACTTTCACGAAAAAAAGCAATGCCGGCGCAAACAGAATGAGTACCCAGAGCACAAACAGTGCTGACTGAAACCAGATTCCCAATGACAGGATGAAAGACAGACCTGCCAGCACCATGGGATTGCGCGTCCAGGCATACATCCAATCTGCCGCCAGTTTCCGACTGAGCGCAATGAAAAAGGGTGCACCGAATCCTTTTAAGGCAAGGTTTATCACTGTCAGCAAAGAAGCTGCCCCGGTAATGATAACTAACAACAAGCCGATTTCAGTTGGTATGGGAAGCGTCCAGCCAGACCAATCTTGATGAGTAGCTATTGCCCGAACGATAGGAACACCAAATGTAAAACCCAGACCAAAATGTACAAACGTCGTTGTCCAGACGGCGCCGCCTATTGTTTGGTGTCTGTCTAGTATTTTCCTGCCAAGCCAAACAAGGGGGAATGTCAGCAATACCCCTCCCGCAATGATAGATAGATTCATAACATCTGAAAGTGGTGCGTTTAACACCAACCACCAGATAAACCAGATAAACGCTAAAAGGACAATCCTGAAAAATAATTCGATGACATGTTTCATAATAACCTCCTTTTATCTTATTGTCCGTGTCAGCTTGCCTGTTTGTTTTTTATTTCATTCCGAAAATAAGAGGGAATCCAAATATTACGAATATTATCCAAATTATATATACAGGTAAGTATTTTGAAATTGTCAACTCGACTTCTTTAAACAAAGTATTTTTGAAATTTACTTTATACAAATCAATAATTATTAAAACTAAGTTGCCCAAAATTAAGATATTAGAACCAAGAACAGCCAGTCTGTTTGGTGTTATACCAAACGTCCCCAAACGATAAAAAATTGCTGATAATGCAATCAGGTCAATTAGTACACTTATTATTGAAAGAATAAATAAAATCACTTCGTTAAACTTCTGCTTTCTGTTTATTGAAGTTTCTGAAATTGAAAAAACAATAACAGCCATAACACCTAGCAACATAATATTAAAAATCAATAAAAACTCTCTGTCACTGTAAGGATCTTTTCCGGATATTACCAAAGCTATAAGATAAACTATTGCGGAAAGTAAAACAAGTGGGCTGAAAATACTGGCAATTACAGGAGCGATCTTATTGGTCAATGCAGTATAGTTTTTTATAATAAATGTCGCAACAACTGGGACAGAAACTAATCCTACAATTACAACATTCTCCATATAAAAGTTTTCTATGTTAATTCCAATGGCTTCAAACAAACCAATCGTGATACCTGTTAAAATTCCTCCCGCAATCATTATAATAGCTGTCAGGATTGCCAAATCACCATTGTACCTTAAATATTCAATTCTTTTGATTTTATCCTTTAAATTAAAATCAATAAAAACCAATCCGAAGATGCACCACATGAGCAGCGGCAGATGAATGTATACCAAATTGACTGAGTCACTGTCTCTGACTGATGGTAAAAGATTAGTGTATATTGCCGGGATTAAAAAAGTTATGAGGATCAGAATAAGTCTTTTCAGTTCTGAAGTTTTGTTAATCCAGACAACATAAATAGTAAGTCCCAGGAAAACAATGATTCCTGCATTCTTTTCATAAAAAAGGATGTCAGTAAGGCTGAGATTGAAAAGATCCGGTATTTTAATCAGAAATCCAGCGACAAGACATGCAGCAATCATTATGAAAATGTCTGACAGATTGATTTTTTTTATCTTATCCGGTAGTTTATCAAAATCAAGCCGGATTTTCCAGTATCCTGCCAATTCAGATTTTTCTATCTCTGAATAGACTTTTTCAAAACTTGATTCAAAAGACTTTCTGTCATCACGATATAGTTGTTCAAGTTTTTCAGGATTGCAAATGTTTTCTTTAATTCTTTCCTTCATTGATTCAATGTGTTTAAATATATTTAATTTTATTGTTCGTGTCAGGTGGTCGTAGTAATTCATTATCAATCAATAGAGGTCTATTCAGCTCTTCTGTTCATCCTGGTTAACCAGGGTAAGATTCTTTTCCTTCGCATATTCAGTAAGAAATTTAAAGACCTGCGCTTTTTGATTTTTATCATATAGCACAAGTTTAATAGCCTTCCTTGTTTTTCTGAAGATAAAAACATAATTAGTCGATAATGTAATTCTGTCAATCTCAGATTCCAGTACATTTATTTTAGCTCTCTCAGGCCATTTTATCTCAAGAAATCCCTTGCCTACATTAATTTGTGTTTTGTAAGAACCCATAAGAGGAGTAAGAATTAATACTCCAATTAAGAAAAGAGGGATCGAACCAGCTAAAAACTTAATTTCCAATGTAAAGTATAAGATTAACATAATAACAGCCACTAAAATCAATCCTCCTCCCAAGACTATTCTTTTTGTCAACGGGTACTCGGTTTTAATTTGCAAGTTTTCCATGAATGCAGGTTTTAATTGTTAATTTAAATGGTATCACCAAAGATATGGAATTATCCTGTAGCGAGTTTTAAGGGAATATTCAAGATACCCTCTCAATTCTTTTTTTAAGGTTTTATCCTCCAAATATGTCCTTGTTATGTGAAGGATGATTAGAATACCAACAGGAAGAATACTCCAAAGAGATCCAAAGAGTAGTGGAAATCCTATTGACTGGGTAGTCGAACCCAAATAAGCAGGATGTCTTACAATTTTATATAGTCCGGTTTCACAAACAGTATGTTCTCTATCAGTTTGAATCCTGACCGTACTTGAAAAAAATTTATTTTGCTTTTGTGCTAAAAGAAAAAGTAGTTGTCCGGATGCTGTTAAGAGAATTCCAAGTAAATATAAACTCCAATGAAAATTTGGTGACCAATGATAACGACCAGAATCAAGTCCGGCAATTATGTACATGGCAACTGTAATTAAGAATGATAATCCTAACAATGTTTTATCCCATTTTTTGGAACCTTCACCTGGTTTTGCACGTTCAGCTAATAGTTCAGAATCCGGTTTGAGGAAAGTATAATTTAATGTACCCATTATTAGTCCGATAATCACATAAATCAAACCCTGCCAATAATCAAATCTTCCAGCACTGAGAAAGAGGATAAGAAAGAAAATGAATGTTCCAGCAAGATGTTTAAAAATATAACTTGTTTTCATGGGATCATGTTTTATAGTTTTTGGTTTTTGATATGGTATTTGTCTGATGCATGGTTGCTAACGGCCCGGCAGGCAGGCGTGAGAGTTTTATTCTTGTTTTTTTATGTCGCCCTTATTCATTTTTGCGCTGAAGTTTATTCCAAATCCTCCATAAAGTTCCATGACCCTCCGATTCCCAAAATCTTTGTAAATTCCGGGTGCTATCTGAAAATATTTCCTTTCATCAGAACCAATTGATCAAAAAGCTTGAATTGCTATTTTGTTTGTTAGTCCATAAGAAATTGTTGCATGAACTGCCGGTACAAAAGAAATTCCAGCGTCAACCCTTAGATCATTTTTTTTCTTTATTAATGGTATGTCTATAGTCTGCGGGTGATAAACGCAACAGCTTGTCATCATCAAGAAAATCAAAAATCCTGAGATGAAGTTATTTTGTTTCATTAGTGATGTTTTCAAGTATCAGTAACAATTTTTCTTTTGAATTGCAAAAACCATGAAAGCCTCCCGTTTCACGGTACATTTACTGATCAGTAGTGAATTTATTCTTTTGAGCTTGCTTCTATTCTATTCATTCTAATATCGATAATCATTTCTTGAAATGACGAGGTGTCAGAGGGAATTACATTTTTGGAAATGAAATCATAATACGACATCTGTCCATTCCTCAGCATCAATATATTATTATCTAAGTCGTGACGAGCAAATTCAGATGTTATTATCCAGTAGGTTTGTCCAGCTCCTTTGGAGATTAAAATAGCATCTTTATAAGGTATTTTTCTACAGTTTAAGGAATCACTATTTCCCATTTCTAGACATAAATTGTTTATTGTATCATTCATCCCCATATCAAAGGTGTTTTTAAAATTGAATTTCTCCAAATCAATATTATGTTTTTTGAAAACAGGATTCCACCAACCATTTTTAATTGCTGAGGTATTACTGATTATTTCATTTTCCTGACTGAATGCGAATGTAATGCCTAACAAAAGGAATAATGAAATAGCTGCAGTCTTTCTTAATACTGAATTGTTCGAGCGCCCCATTTGTGTCATCATGATTAAAAGGGTTTTAAATAGTGAATATTTAAAATTACTGACCAAGTACTCTATTTATAAACATATTCAGTATCTGCACCTACTCTTATCGGATATCCTCTATCGTTATATTTATATGTAGTTTCACGAACCTGTACCTTGTCAATGGACGAATCGACTTCAAAATGAATTGTATATGTTTCTTTAATTATATTATTTTGATTTGTGAATTTCCCTGGAGTTAATAAACGTCTAAAAGCAAGGTAAGGATTTTTCATTTTGTCGAATTCATATTCTAAGGTAGTTATTAGTTCAGGAGCACTCCCTTCCAAAATTCTATACCTGTTTTCTTTTACTAAATTTCCACTTGGATCGTAAAAATATTCAGTGTAGGTTGAGACCTGGCTATGCCAATACATAGATTGTCTCACTACCATGTCATTTTCATAAGTAAAAATTGAATATTCAGTATCAGTTACGGAAGGTCGAATATATTTCTTTCTTGTCAGATGGTTTTCACCATCATATTCAAATTCTTGAGTGAGACTTTTTGTAGTATTAGTTGGATTTACCCATTCGGTTCTGCTCATTGAGGCTTCAATCACGCTGCTACTGCTGCTAAACATTGCAGGATCCAAATAAAATTCTGATGTTGTTAATTGATTATTATCATTATAACTATGTCTGGTGTAGAAGAATTTACTCTTTTCTTCAGAAATTAAGTTCAACTCATTATAAGAGTATTCCTGGTGAACCTCTCCATTAATCAGAATTTGACTAATTAAATCTATTCCCTCATTTTCGATGTTCAATTGTTTTTCCTTTTCGCATGAAACCAGTAATGAGGAAATCAAAAGAATTGAAAAAAGAAAGTTATTCTTCATAGCGGGAGGTAGATCAAGATGTAACTTTATTACTATCATCAAAAATCATTCCAATTGAATGCCAGAGTATTATGATAAAATATACCGCTTATACTTTCAATATATAAAATAAACAATGTTTGCAAGATCTCTTCTGCAGGTTATTGTGTCAATAATTTCCTTTCTCTTCCCATCCCGGTTTAAATCCCAACGTAATTTTGTCATTTTGTCAGCGAAAACTCTAGTTTTAACAGCTGAATTTACATTTCCACCTATCCATCTTAACTCTTTGCCTGAGGTTAGACCAAAGTAGTTGTTTGTTTTTCCATAATTATCTATTTTATAGGGATACAGAGACCAGTGGGAAACGCCATTTGATTGCCAGGATAAACTAAGGGTATCGAAAACAGGTTTTTTACTTTCTCTATATATTTTTATGGTAAGATCCACTAATTTGCTTAATGAAAAGGATAGGTACTTTGCATTTTGATCAAGTTCGTAGAGACTTAGTTTCCTGGTTACGAATGCATAGTCCGAGTCCCCCACGAAGCAGAAATTATAGTAATGGGCATCTTTGACTTTTCTAAGTGAATAGGTGAAACACCCTGAGCTGTCAGTTGAGAATTGACCTGCATCGATTGGTATTAACATTTCATTACTTTCTAATAATCCCTGAATAATTATGTTTCTCCATGGAATTTCCGTTTTTGTGTAATCATCTATGACCTTTCCCTTTATTTCAAGGATGCCTTCAGTATTAACACATCCTATTAAAAGTACTCCTATAGAGAACGTTATGTAGATAGAGAATTTACTGATAACCAGGCTAATGCTTTTTAGCATATTGACTAATGGTTTGAAAAACATAATAAATGTAACAAATGTTACAAATCTATTTCCCAATTCTGAATCCATATTTTGACTGGTTAGCAAACGAATTTAACCAGAAATTCCGGGTGCAAATAGCTCCTGCCGGCAGTGTTCGCAAAAACCGTGAAACGGGAAGTTGTCACGTGCAGCGGAAAACCTATTAATTTTACCGACGCTGTCAGGTGTTCGTAGCTTTCTTATTTTTTTTATTTGTCCAAAAAACAAGAATAATTCCTATAATGCTAATTACCTCAACGGGTAAGTCTATCATTGCATTTAATACATTATACTCACCAATTATGACTGATCCTAAGTCCAGGATTATTGCGGATATATTAGCAAGTAAAATAACATATAAAGCCCAAAGTTTTTTGAATGGATCAAGGGCAATGAAAATGTAAAGAAGCGAATAAGGTATAATTGAACCTCCGGCGCCTCTTAGCATTCCAATAATTGTTGTATTAACAGGGGCATCAGCGACACCTTTTAAAAGAAAACCAGGTATGAATATTAAGCTGACTCCCATTATGAAAAAATAAAAAGCACAAAAAAGAAACATGATCTTAACAATATGGGTAATTGTCTTAATTATCGAAACTTCAGTTGTTGCCATTTTAACTTATCTATTGAACTATTAGTAATTAGGATCTTATAATTCTGCAAGACACCGAAGCGCAAAGCGCAGAGGTTGAGTTTATGCACTTCATTGTCCGTGTTATGTGCTAATCTTTTTTTATCCTAAATGTCCACATCCTCGCGAATAAACATTTTTAGAATCCCAAATTATGTTTTTATCTAAATACATTCTTGGGATCTTTAGATATTGATAAAAACCTATGGAAATTAGAAAGTTTATTGCTCGTTTATTAGTCTCAGGAACGCAAACTGTTGATTGATTATGTGTTAGTTTAAATTCTAGTAATTCTAATCCTGCATTTTCGGAATTTGCAATTATTAATCCTTTTCCAAGATCTGGTAAATAGAATCCTTTTATTATACCGTCTTTATATTTAAAACCAGTATTTAATATTGAAGTCAATAATTCTTTTCTTTTTTCACCAGTTATAACATAATCAAGTTCTAAAATCTGTTGATAATCTTTTTTTGTTATTCGAGAGATACTTTTGAACTCATAGTGGAATTTAAAGATAGTATTGCTTTTAAATGATAAATAATTTAAGTCATGTTGAAATCCAAGTTTTTGATAAATGGGTAATCCCAGTTCCGTTGCGAATAAAAGGATTGTTTCTATTCCTTTTGATTTTGAGTAATCAATGAGGTGATTTGTAATTAGTCTTCCTATCCCGTTGTTACGATAATCCTCTCTGACAATAATTGTTCCAAGCCAAGTAACATTGTCATTGATAACAGCGATTCCTGTACCTACAATGGTTGAATTTATTGTTGCAACAATAGGATAGAAATAGTCATGGTCATAATGTTTGCAATATTCTTTTTCTAAATCAAGATTCCAGTCTGAGGGAGGGAAATCTCTTATTTGAGGAAGTTCATTCTTTAGTATTTTTCTGATTTTGATTTTCATGAACGGTTTATTAAAACTGAATTATGATCTCGGAACCGAATGGCACATAACGGCCTGGCGGTAAAATGAGTAGGCGTTGGCGCTGCAGCGCTATGGCGCGTGTTTTTGCAATCCGGGTACAAAGCTGATTAAACATTACGAGTGTGGCGATACAAAGTTGCTAAGTAATTGGGAATTAGTCCCGCGCAGCGGGAAGCCTATTTATTTTACCGCCGTATTAGCTGGTGTTTTTTTTATGATATCTTGAATCTAAACTTTCATATTTATGATTTATCATAGATCCTAGTTTCATGTCTTTGATTTCCTAAGGTTGACGATCCTTCAGGAACGGTATCATTTGTCTCAAGTATCAAAGCTTTGCCCTGATCGCTTAATGAATAGACGGTTGTTCTTTTGAATTCTTTTTTAGTCCCGTTTTCATTAAAGATAATAGTTTCAGTTGTTGAGAAACTTTGTTTGTCAGATGCCCATGAGGAATACACAGTTCTTATATTATTATTTGATTTACTCACTAAAGAGTTACCAAAAGTAATTTTTTCGGTTCTTTTTAATGGTTCTCTACCAGGGGGAAGGATTGTAACATCCATTGTTATTTCATTATCCTTTTGGGTAATGGTCATTGTTGATTTTAGTTCATTAATTGGAGGATTACTTTTAGTTGTATTTAAAGTCCAATTGCCTGAAAAGTCCGCCGGACTTTGAGCATAGGTATCAAAGACAGACACCATAAAAGTGATTAACAAGGAAATAATTACAGATGTAATTGAGAATCTGTTTAAGGATGATAACTTTTTCATGGTAAGGAATTTAAATGGATAATAATGATAACCAAGAATACATCTAAACTATTAAACGAATTCCACGCTTTGTTTATTTCATGAAGTAAAGTTCTAGCACGGAACTAAATGCCAGCTAACGGCCCGGCAATAGGGCCGATAGTTTAGAATCAGTCCTGTGGGTTGTTTTAGCGAAGGAGCCAGCCTGCAG
>CAZEKO010000013.1:0-2348 GCA_964512775.1 uncultured Bacteroides sp.
ATTGAAAAATGAAATCACAAAATAAAACTATATTTGCACAGCATGTTATTTTAATCCTTCAGTAAAATGGACGTCACTGTTAAAACAGCGCAGGATTTAGGATTAACGATTGAGGAATTTGAGATGATAAAAATGATACTTGGCCGGATCCCGAACTTTACTGAACTGTCAATTTTTTCAGTGATGTGGTCAGAACATGCTTCCTATAAGAATTCAATCAAGCTAATTAAAACTTTACCGCGTGAAGGGAAAAGTCTTTTAGTCAAGGCAGGTGAAGAAAATGCAGGACTTGTTGATGTCGGAAATGGACTGGCATGTGCTTTCAAGATTGAATCTCATAATCATCCCTGTTCAATAGAACCATACCAGGGCGCAGCCACGGGAGTTGGTGGCATTAACAGGGATATTTTCACAATGGGAGCCCGTCCGGTCGCTCAGCTTAATTCACTCAGGTTTGGGAATCCGGAACTTGACCATACCAAATGGCTCATTCGAAGTGTTGTGAAAGGGATCGGTGATTATGGCAATTCATTTGGTGTAGCGGTTGCAGGGGGCGAGGTGTTTTTTGATGAATGCTACAATACCAATCCCCTTGTCAATGCAATGTCGGTTGGGCTTATGAAGCATGAAGAATTAATTTCTGCAACAGCAGCCGGTATTGGAAATCCAGTTTATATCGTGGGTTCATCGACAGGGAAAGATGGTATACACGGAGCCACTTTCGCATCAGCAGATATTACTGAAGAATCAGCAGAAGATATTCCCTCAATACAGGTAGGGGATCCTTTCATGGAAAAACTGTTGCTGGAAGCTACACTTGAACTGAATAAAACTGGAGCTGTAGTCGGTATGCAGGATATGGGAGCCGCCGGTATTATCTGCTCAACTTCTGAAATGTCGGCAAGAGGTGGTTGCGGCATGAGGATTGACCTTGGGAAAGTCCCTTTAAGACAAACTAATATGGAAGCCTGGGAAATCCTTCTTTCCGAATCACAGGAAAGAATGCTTGTAGTAGTTGAGAAGGGCAGAGAAAAAGAAGTCGAGGCAGTTTTTGATAAGTGGGACTTAAATTGTAAGATTATCGGAGAGGTCATACCAGATGATAAACTTGAATTCTGGATGAATGGTAACCTGATGGCTGAAGTTCCTGCTTCCAACCTGGTCCTCGGAGGAGGTGCCCCCCAATATGACCGGGAATATAAGGAACCATCATATTATAAAGAACATAAGTCTTTCAGTATTGATCAGGTACCTGAACCTGTTGATTTGAAAGAAGTTGCCTGCTTCCTGATTAACCATCCAAATATTGCCTCAAAAAAATGGGTGTACGAACAATATGATACGATGGTTCGAACCAATAATATGTCAACAAATTTCCCGTCTGATGCAGGAGTTGTAAATATTAAGGAAACAGATTCAGCACTGGCATTAACAACCGACTGTAATGGACGATATGTTTATTCTGATCCGCGGATCGGGACTATGATCGCGGTAGCAGAGGCTGCCAGGAACATAGTTTGCAGCGGAGCGGAACCACTTGCCATTACCAATTGCCTTAATTTTGGTAATCCTTATAATCCGGAGGTATACTGGCAATTCGTTCAGGCCGTTGCCGGGATGGGTGAAGCATGCCGCAAATTTGGAACACCCGTAACAGGTGGTAATGTCAGTTTTTATAACCAAACCACAATAGATGACAAAACTGTCCCGGTTCATCCAACACCGGTTATTGGAATGCTGGGACTTTTAAAGAATAAGAATCACCAAATGACCCTTGCATTCAAGGAAAAAGGTGATATGATCTATCTCATTGGTAAATCTGTAAATGATATTTCCTGTTCAGAGTACCTGTATTCATGGCATGGAATTAAGAAGAGTCCCCCACCCGAATTTGATCTTGACTTTGAATTCAGAATTCAGGAAGCCATCAAGGGATTAATAGTTAATCACCTGGTCCGGTCGGCACACGATGTATCAGATGGTGGTTTATTTGTCTCACTTGCAGAATCAGCTATACCCCGCGACCTTGGCTTTGATATTACATCACCAGCAGAAATCAGGAAAGATGCGTTTCTTTTCGGGGAATCTCAGGGCAGAATAATAGTTTCGGTGACGCAAACAAGAGAGACCGATTTTATAGATTATATGATGAACATGAAAGTTCCTTTCTCTGCGCTCGGGCATGTTACAAAAGGTGAGCTCAGAATTGATGATCTTTCTTTTGGATTTATCAGTGATATTAAAAAAGCATATTTTTCAGCACTTGATAAAATCCTTGAAGCGTAAAATCGTTATACAGGTATAATAATACTTTTTAGAAGACGTTTGATTCACAAAATGAAGTTATC
>CAZEKO010000013.1:2448-25395 GCA_964512775.1 uncultured Bacteroides sp.
GTTATGTTATGCTTTCATTTTGAGTAAAAGCATTTCTTCTTAATTCCGAACAGATAATAGCTGCAGCCATAGCCACATTTATTGAATCCGGTCGTGATTTTTCCGAGAAAGGCGGTATATAAATTCTGGAACGGATAAAGGGTTCCAGATCCTTTGAAATACCGTGGGCTTCATTTCCAAGAACTATCAATCCTTTCTGCACAGGAGGTTGGGCATAAATACTGGAACCTGAAAGAAATGCCCCTATCACCGGCAAATCAGTATTATCATTATAATATTTAAGAAATGTTGGTAGTGCCCTGTACAATACCCTCACTGACCAAATGGATCCCATTGCTGACTGGATAGTTTTCGGATTATACAGATCTGTGGAATTCTCCGAGCAGATTATATGGGTGATGCCAAACCAGTGAGCGATGCGGATAATAGTTCCTAGATTTCCCGGATCCTGGATATTGTCAAGTACGATGGATAAATTTTTTAATATATGATCTGTGTCATCCGTTGAATCAGGTATTCTGACAAGAGCCAATACTTTGTTGGGGGTAGTGAGCATTGATATTCTTTTCAACTCCTCCTCAGTAATTTCAACAAATCCGTAATCTTTCGTTTTTAGTTTTTTATTATTACTTAACCAACTGGAAGTTGCATAAATAGCCTGGATTTTGAATAAATGATTTTTATCGCCAGAAGTTTTAATCAGATCGTTTACAATCTTTTCACCTTCCGACACAAATAATCCGTGTAATTTTCTAAATTTTTTATATTTCAGAGACCTGATAAGACTTATCTGAGATTTAGATAACATTTAATACTGTAATTTGAATTGACTTTGCTAATTTACCAATTTTGAATCGTACAATGCGTTATTAATGAAGTTAATTATATTTGCTTAAAGTTCATCTATAGTTGATTCCCGGGAAAAATAATTATTTATTCTTTGGAAGGTCTATAATACCTTCCAGCGTGGTCATAATTGCCTTTTTTCTATACTCCTGCAGCAGCACCAGGCGTGTTCCTGAAGATAAATATCTGCTGAACAGGTACAAAACTGAAAATAATAATAAGGATATTGATAAAAATGAGGTGGAAAGTTATATCCGTCCCAAACCTAATAAGAGAGTTTTGGGATTGAAGTTTTACCTTGGACTTTATAATTTATCGGGGACAAAAGATAACTGGTTCAACAGATGGCTTAAAAAAATTGGTGAAGAACCGGTGATCTGGAATGAGTTCGATATCGAAAAAAATAAAGAAAGAGTAAAACTTTATCTCAGGAATAAAGGATATTACTATGCAGAGGTGGCAGATACATCCAGATTTCATAAGCAGAAGGCTTATGTCAGGTATAAAATCAATGCCGGGGAACCATATAGTATAAATAAGGTCAGTTATCAGTTCCGGGATACGACACTTCGTGAACTCATACTGTCAGATACTATGAATACATTACTGAAACGAGGTTCATTTTTTGATGCTGATGTAATTCAGGAGGAAAGAACAAGGATTGAGAATTATCTTAAAACACTGGGATTCTATAATTTCAATAAAGATCTGATAAATTTTGAGGCTGATACAACTTTGAATAATCTGACAGTCGATCTTACTGCTGTTATTGATAAATATCAGCTTAAAAAGCAGGAAGATTATTATATAAATTATGTTCCTAACAGAAAATACAGGATCAATAACGTATATGTTCTATCCGATTTCAATCAGAAAGATGCACTGGTTGATTATCAGGAATATCTGAAAAGTCTGACTGAGAGTACTTTTAATAATTACATATTCCTTTATCATGACAGATTAAAAGTTGATCCCGATATAATTACTCAATCAATTTATATTATTCCCGGAAATCTTTATAATATTGATGATGTCAGCCAGACTTATCAACACCTTTCTTCCCTCAGGATATTTAAGACAGTCAACATTTTTTTTGAAGAAGAAGTTCCTGAAAATCCTTACCAACAGGAAGATTATCCCTTGAAATGCTATGTACAACTTACTCCGGCTACGTTGCAAGCATACTCATTCGAACTTGAGGGTACCAATTCTTCCGGGAATTTTGGTGCTGCCAGCAATATAAGTTATCAGCACAGGAACCTTTTTGGAGGAGCTGAGAATCTTAATATCCGGCTTAAAGGATCAATTGAATTCCTTAGAAAACTTGACACAACCAATATACAAAATCTGAAGGGAATATATCTGGTATACGAGGCAGGAATCGATGCAAGGATTACCCTGCCTCAGTTTTTATTGCCTTTCCGCACCGAGAATTTCATCAGGAAATATAATCCAAAGACAAGGATCTCATTAGCATTCAACCAGCAACAAAGGCCCGATTATACGCGCAGGTTTACCAATTTCGGCTTTGGTTATACATGGAGTAATTTCCCATATATCTCACATATTATTAATCCAATTGACATTAATTATGTCAAAATGACAAATGATTCTATATTTCAAAATGACATACAAGGCACCTATCTTCAGCATAGTTATGAAGACCGGCTCATCACTTCAACCAGTTATAGCTTTATCTTTAACAATCAAGACATTAAGAAGCTTGGCAGTTATACATATTTTAGGATAAATACCGAGCAATCTGGATTTTTGCTGGCAGGTATATACAGTCTTTTCGGAAATTCCAATAGAAATGGTAATTACGAATTGGCTGGCAATGAATTTGCCCAGTTCATCAAATGTGATTTTGATATCAGGCATTATAGCATAGTTGATGATAAAACAAGTTTTATGTACCGCTTTTTTGCAGGGGTAGCCTGGCCTTATGGGAATTCAATTGCTATACCTTTTGAAAAACAATATTTTACGGGTGGTGCAAATGGCATAAGAGCCTGGCCGGTCAGGAACCTGGGACCGGGAACTTATCTTGATACTATCAGTCTGTTTCCCAACTCAACTGCCGATATCAAAATGGAGGCTAATTTTGAGTATCGATTTAAGCTTTTTTGGATTCTGGAAGGTGCCCTTTTCTTAGATGCCGGTAACATATGGGCGATCAGTGACAAGGATGGTAGAGCAGGATCTGTTTTTAAATGGAATTCTTTTTATAAGGATATTGCAATTGGAACGGGACTAGGATTAAGAATGAATTTTTCATTTTTCATTTTTCGGGCTGATTTAGGGCTTAAAGTCAGAGATCCAATAATACCAAACGGGCCACGGTGGGTACTTTTTGATCAACCGGATTATTATTATAAGCGTGCCGATGGAACCGCGATTGATTATCGGTTCTGGCAGTTACATGTTGCTATTGGGTATCCATTCTGATCGTCGAAAGTCATCTGCTCCGGATAAAGTTGGTCATGGCCCCTGGTTTTTACAGTCAAGAAAATAAACAGAAATTACCACACTTGTCAATAAAAAAGAAAATAAGCTTTTTATTATTTTGCCTTATAATTAATATATCTGCAAGTTCCCAGGCATATATCAAAGGAATTATCATTGAAAAATCCACAAAATTACCAATTGCCTTTGCATCAGTGACATATCAGAAGAAATCTGTTCAGAGAGGAGTGATCTCTAATATCCATGGTAGATTTGAAATATATGACAAAGAGGTAAAAGACATCCAGGTCTCCTGTGTTGGATATAAACAGAATAAAATATTGATCACACCTGAAATCAATCTGTCTGAAATTGTCGTCGAACTGGAAACTGATACTGTGAAAATAAGGGAGATAACCGTTACGCCGTCGAATAATCCCGCAATAAGGATTATTAAGAATGTTCTTAAAAACAAGGAGAAGAACAATTTTGAAAACTACGAGAAATACAGGTATCAATGCTACTTAAAAACCTTATTTAATTTAAAATTATCTTACAATGCTACAGCAAATGACAGCGCTACCATTAAAAAGAACAGGGATATTAATAAGCATGCCAGTTTCATTTCCGAATCGGTCGTGTTATGTACCCGGATCAATGACCGGACTAATAATAAAATAATTGCGGTCAAAACCTCAGGATTTGAAAATCCCTTATTAGGTCAGTATTTTGTCTCATCATTCCACAATTCAATATCTTTTTACAACAATAATATATCCCTCTTTGCCATACCCATCTCAGATGATAAAACAAGTGAAGAGTATCTAAGCCCTCTTTCTGATGAATGCCTGAGAAGCTATAACTTTAACCTCGAAGAAACATATGAAGATTTGACTGACACGATTTGGGTAATTGAATTTCATCCCAAAAAAGGGAAAAACTTCAACAGCCTGAAAGGCAGGCTTTATATCAGTTCAAATGGCTATGCAATCAGGAATATTGTCACCGAACCTTCTGAAAAAGGTTTGATTGATTTTAAGTTCAAACAGGATTATGAATACATTAACGACAAATGGTTTCCTTCCAGACTGAACGAGGAGATTGGCTTTGTCTCCATGCAGATCAATAAAAACATAAAAGCATATCCAGTATACCTTATTACGTCAGAAATCAGTAATGTTGATTTCAATTTAATAATAATCAATGATTCAATTAATTACGAGAGAGTATATTTAGATCGGTTATTAATTAATAACAGCGATTCAATCTTGCAAACAGCCCGTACAGATTCACTGACCAATATTGAAAAGAACACCTATCAGTTCATGGACAGTATAGGTAAAAAGTTCAATTTTGACTACTGGGCTGCAATATATCCAAATATTGTGGTTGGAAAGGTTCCTGTGAAATTTCTCGATGTAGATTTATTCAAATTTTACAGCATTAATGAATATGAAGGAGCCCGGTTGGGTCTGGGACTTAGCACCAACGAGAAATTGTCAAAATTTATCTCAATTGGAGGTTTTGCCGGATATGGCCTCAAAGACAAAAAGTTGAAATATGGGGGGCATCTTGCTTTTAATCTTGACAAGTCTAACGAAACTGAGTTGAAATTTTCATACCAGAATAATTTAAAAGAACCTGGTCTGGACCTGCGCGAAGATTTTACATTACTCTCCTTCAGCGATTATCTCAGAGATTATATTTCATCGCGCATGGATAATTTCATTGAAGGGAAGGCTGAATTAAATTTTCATCTATCACGTTTTTTAAAATTTTCAGCCGCACTAAGCCTTAAAGAAATAATCCCGACTTATGAATATCTGTACAAGGGTTCACTGCTGACTGGTTTTTCTGCCGATGAAATTCAGATTTCTGCTAATTATTCTTTTGGTGAAATAACAGAAATAATAGGTAATCAGAGAATAGTCTATTACGCCGGGAATCCTGTAATCAATATTGAATACAAAAGAGGTATTAATATTTTTAACAGGCAAAGCTACACTTATAATCGGTTGGAAGCCACTGTCGACATTACTGCTTACAAAGGGAGGATTGGGCAGTCTGATTTAAGGATTGCGCTCGGTTATGTTGATAAAAGCTTGCCTTACAGCCTTCTTTTTACCGGTGAAGGAAGCAAGAGCTACCTTCCTGTCATAATAAACAACGCATTTCAGACAATGAAGCCCTATGAGTTTCTTTCAGACCAATACGTAAATATTTTTTATTCTCACAATTTTGGATCACTGTTACTTGAAACACCCAGATTTAAGCCAAGAATTGTAATTATTCAGAATACGGGCTGGGGAACACTAAGAAATGCTTCAGAGCATGGGATTGATTTTAAAGAAAAGGACAAAGTCTTTCTTGAGTCGGGTTTATTAATTAATAATATAATCAGATTCAAAATTTTCAATATGTATTATATTGGTCTTGGAGGGGGGACATTTTATCGTTACGGTTATTATGGTTATGATAAAATAATTGACAATCTGGCATTAAAAGTGTCGGTAACGGTCTCATTAGAATAACCTTTTAACAATTTAACATTTTAACAATTTCTGATGCATTTAAGGCATTTCCTCAATTTAGATTCAATTACAAAGAATTTGTAATAAAAATAAGACCTACTTGTTTTACTTAAAGGTAATTCTCCTAAATTTGCAGTTACAATTGTGTTTTTTGAATATTGTAAATCTTTAAATCAGAACAAAATGCAAGGAAAAATTTCAGATAAACTTAAAGCTGGTGTCGTAACCGGCAATGATGTCCAGGAAATATTCCGGATCGCAAAAGAAAATGGATTTGCACTTCCAGCTGTTAATGTGGTTAGCACGAATTCTGTAAATGCAGTCATGGAAGCTGCAAAGGTCATTAATTCACCGGTGATCATACAATTTTCAAATGGAGGTGCCGCTTTCTGGGCAGGAAAGGGGCTTTCAAATGAGAAAGAGCAGAGTGCCATAGCCGGTGGAATTATTGGAGCTAAACACATTCATCATCTGGCAGAATTATACGGCATATATGTCCTGGTGCATACAGATCATGCTGCAAGGAAATTATTACCATGGATTGACGGATTGCTGACCTATGGTGAAAAGCACTTTAAGGAATACGGTAAGCCATTATTCAGTTCACATATGCTTGACCTGTCGGAGGAACCGATTAAGGAGAATATCGAGACCTGTAAAAAATACCTGGAGAGGATGAGCAGGATTAATATGACACTGGAAATTGAACTGGGCGTCACTGGAGGTGAGGAAGATGGTATTGACCATTCAGGTACTGAAAGTTCAAGATTATATACTCAGCCGGAAGAGGTAGCATATGCATATACGGAACTAAAGAAAGTCAGCGATCATTTCACCATCGCAGCTGCATTTGGTAATGTTCATGGAGTATACAAACCGGGTAATGTAAAACTTACACCGAAGATTCTGAATAATTCGCAGAAATTCATACAGGATAAATATAAGACACCACCTAAACCGGTTAATTTTGTTTTCCATGGCGGATCCGGGTCAAGCCGTGAAGAGATTCGTGAGGCAATCAGCTATGGTGTGATAAAGATGAATATTGATACAGATACTCAGTGGGCTTTCTGGGACGGGATACGGAACTACGAAAAACAAAATCATGGTTACCTGCAGGGTCAGATCGGGAATCCTGAAGGAGAGGATAAGCCTAACAAGAAGAAATATGATCCCCGGGTATGGCTACGGGAAGGTGAAAAATATATGGTTGAAAGACTGAAAGTTGCATTTGAAGACCTCAATTGCGTAAACAGGAATTGAGATGTTCAGGAAATTCCTGAAAGATTACTTCACCTTCACCAGATCTGAACGGAATGGCCTAATTGTCCTGATTGTGATTATCTTTATTCTGGTTGCTGCCCGATTAGTAATTCCTCATATCAGGAAAAATATAACATATGATTTCTCAGAATTCCAGGATGAAATTGCTGAATTCGAGAAATCTGTCTCTGAAGCAGAAGAAAATCACCAACTATTTTTTTTTGATCCTAATACAGCGACTCCGGAAGATTTTCAGAACCTTGGCATTGAAAACAGAGTTATCAGGAATATAATGAAATACAGGGAAAGTGGAGGTACTTTCCGTGTCAGGGAGGACCTGAAAAAGATTTATGGACTCGATTCAGCAGAATATTTACGGATTGAACCGTTAATCCTGATTCATTTACCAAAGGATAAAGCATATAGCGATACGACCGACCTTTTTAAGACAGACTACAGTAAAAATCGAATAATATCCAAAACCCCATTACCTCTCAATATCTCTGATTCGGCAGCATTGGTGGGCATTTACGGTATTGGCCCTGTTCTTTCAGCCCGTATCATTAAGTACCGAAATTTACTGGGAGGTTATATCAGCAAGGAACAACTTCTTGAAGTATACGGAATGACTCAGGAGAATTTTGAAAACATCAGCAATTTTGTGCTTATCGATTCTGCAGCAGTTATTCGTATTAATCTGAATACCACCGGCATAGCTGATTTAAGTCGTCATCCCTATCTTAACGAATACCAGGCCAGGGCTTTGATTTCATACCGGGAAATCAACGGTAAGTTCAGTAGTACCGATGAGATTATCAAAAACAATCTTTTACCGGATGATGTATATTTAAAAATAAAGCCTTACCTGATTACAGAATAGAAAAAATTTTACTCATCTATCAGAATTTTTTCTGAATATCTTGAATTATTCTGAATGAATTCATAAATTTGCGGCTCAATTTTAAACCATAAGAAAGGAGAAGTCATGATCATTGTCCCGTTAAAAGAAGGAGAAAACATTGAGCGAGCGCTTAAAAAATTCAAGCGGAAATTTGAAAAGACCGGAACTGTCAAAGAATTAAGAGAGAGACAGTCATTTTCCAAACCTTCGGTTAAAAGAAGACAGGCTGTGAAACGTGCTATTTATATACAAAAGCTTCAGGAGAAAGATCAGTAAAACATACCTATGTCCAATTAGCCTGGACTTAATATCCTGTATTATTTTCTGTCAGTTATCATTTAAGTTTTGTGGTGATTCAATGAGTTTTAAGGAATCTTTTCTTAATTATCTCAAATTTGAAAGAAGGTATTCATCTCATACCATCTCCTCATATGGTAATGATATTGGGCAATTTATTGCATTTTGTTCAACTTTAAGACCTGGATGTGATGAAAAAACTGCTGATTTCAAGGATATTCGTGCATGGATTGTCAATTTAATGGAACATGGTATTACTGCCAGGACAGTCAACAGAAAAATAACCACATTGAAATCCTTTTACAAGTACCTGTTAAGGGAGCAGATAATAAGTCATAATCCAATGAATAAGATATTCCCGCCCAAATCAGGCAAAAGATTGCCGGAATTTGTGGAGCAGGAAAAGATGGAGGTTTTACTTGACGACGTTGATTTCGGAAATAATTTTAACGGAATAAGGAACAGGTTGTTGATAGATGTTCTTTATATAACAGGCATGAGATTATCTGAACTTGTAAATCTGACTGATAGTTCAGTACAACTGTATGACCAGACTATTAAAGTACTTGGGAAAAGAAATAAAGAGAGGCTTATACCATTTCACCAGTCATATGTAAAGATTTTTAATGATTACCTGGCTATACGAAATAAGAGTTTTCCGGATCGGGGGCATGATTATTTTTTTATTACCGATAAGGGGAAGCCAATTTATGATAAGTTCGTATACCGGGTGGTTAACAGATATCTGCGATTTGTTACTACTATGGAAAAGAGAAGTCCTCATGTTCTCAGGCATACATTTGCAACCCATATGTTGAACAGGGGTGCAGATCTGAATGCCATTAAAGAAATTCTGGGACATTCAAACCTTTCGGCAACACAGATATATACACATACCACTTTTGAAAAACTCAAGACTATATATAAACAAGCTCATCCACGGGCATAAAAAATGGAGGAATAATTATGGATATCAAGATTCATTCAATCCGTTTTGACGCAGACGTCAAGTTACTGGATTTTATTAAAGGAAGACTGGAGAAGCTGGGATTGTTTTATAGTGACATTATCAGTGCAGAGGTATTTCTCCGATTAGACCGTTCACAGGACTTAGAAAATAAAGTAACTGAGATTAAGTTAAGAATACCTGGTTCAGAGCTATTTGCCAAGAAGCAAACCCGCACATTTGAAGAATCGACCGACCTTGCCATTGAGGCCCTGAGGAGGCAGTTAAGGAAGCATAAAACCAAACTTAAAAGGGCTTAAAAAATAAGGACTTGTTTTTTGTGTTATAAATAAAATATTTATACATTTGCAAACCGATTTTCAAGGGTATCCCGAATCCGCGTTCTTAGACGTATTGTGCCGATGTAGCTCAGTTGGTCAGAGCAGCTGATTTGTAATCAGCCGGTCGGGGGTTCGAGTCCCTTCATCGGCTCATGTCCGATGGGGAGATACCAAAGCGGTCAACTGGGGCAGACTGTAAATCTGCTGGCTGATGCCTTCGTAGGTTCGAATCCTGCTCTCCCCACATACCGCGGGAATAGCTCAGTTGGCAGAGCACAACCCTTCCAAGGTTGGGGTCGCGGGTCCGAGTCCCGTTTCCCGCTCTTAAAGGCCGATGTAGCTCAGCTGGTAGAGCGCTTCCTTGGTAAGGAAGAGGTCACGGGTTCAATTCCCGTCATTGGCTCTTATTTGATAGTTAAAAACAACAATAATAATTAAATCTCTAATTCACAATTAAAATTATGGCTAAAGCAAAATTTGAAAGGACCAAACCGCATGTTAATGTGGGAACTATTGGTCACATTGACCATGGGAAGACTACCCTCACCTCGGCCATTACCAGGGTTCTTCATAAAAAAGGTCTTGCGGATATAAAATCTTTTGAAGATATCGATAACGCACCAGAAGAAAAGGAAAGAGGTATTACGATTAATACGGCGCATGTTGAATATGAAACAGAGAAGAGACATTACGCACATGTCGACTGCCCTGGCCATGCCGACTATATTAAGAACATGGTTACAGGTGCTGCCCAGATGGATGGCGCTATACTTGTTGTTGCAGGTACGGATGGACCAATGCCCCAAACCAGGGAACATATCCTGCTTGCACGTCAGGTTAATGTGCCCAAAATCGTGGTATTCCTCAATAAAGTAGACATGGTGGATGACCCTGAACTTCTTGAACTGGTTGAAATAGAAGTTAGAGAACTTCTGGATTTTTATGAATACGACGGACATAATGCACCTGTCATCAGTGGTTCAGCTCTTGGCGCTATGAACGGTGATCCCAAATGGGAGGCGAAAATTGAGGAACTTATGAAGGCTGTTGATGAGTACATTCCAGTTCCTAAACGTGAAATCGACAAGCCTTTCCTGATGCCTGTTGAGGATATATTTTCAATAACCGGAAGGGGAACAGTTGCCACGGGAAGGATTGAAACCGGAGTAATTAAAACCGGCGAAGAAGTAAATATTATCGGCCTTGGTGCAGAAAACAAAAAGACTGTAGTCACCGGAGTAGAAATGTTCAGAAAGATTCTTGACAGGGGTGAAGCAGGAGATAATGTCGGACTTCTACTGAGAGGTATTGATAAGAAAGAAATAAAAAGAGGCATGGTTGTCGCCACTCCAGGATCAATAACTCCTCATACTAAATTTAAGGCTGAGGTTTATGTCCTGAAAAAAGAAGAAGGCGGACGTCATACTCCATTCCATAATAATTACCGCCCTCAGTTCTATGTTAGAACACTTGATATCACCGGAGAGATAGAGCTTCCACAAGGCAGAGAAATGGTTATGCCCGGTGACTATGTAACTCTTACAGTCAAATTGATCTACCCGGTTGCCATTAATCAGGGTTTACGTTTTGCTATTCGGGAAGGTGGCAGGACTGTCGGTGCAGGACAGGTCATCGAGATCCTCGAATAATAACTGACTTTGAAAGAAACAAAACCCGTAATATCCCAGATGAATCCGGGATTAAAAAACATCCCGGGTTCTGATTTATGAGATATGTTTTAATACGGGTGTAGCTCAATTGGTAGAGCATTGGTCTCCAAAACCAAAGGTCGGGAGTTCGAGCCTCTCCACCCGTGCAAACTCTGATTACAATGAAAATAGTAAGTTATATAGAAGAATCCTGGAACGAGCTGATCCATAAAGTATCCTGGCCTGCATGGTCAGAATTACAAAGCAGTGCACTCATAGTTATGGTTGCTTCCGTCATTATTGCATTGATCATTTTTGCAATGGATGTCAGTTTCCGGAATATAATGGAGTTGATTTATGGTCTGTTTTATTAACCGTTAGGGGAGATGAGTGAGATTGAAAAAAAATGGTACGTCCTGAGAGCTATCGGCGGTAAGGAAAAAAAAGTCAAAGAGATTATCGAAAGTGAAATAAATCGCCTTAAGCTGCAGGATTATATATCACAGGTGCTGATTCCGACAGAAAAAGTATATCAGATCAGGGGAGGAAAAAAAATCAGTAAAGAAAGAAATTTTTTCCCCGGATATGTACTTATTGAAGCAGCACTGGTTGGTGAGATCCCTCATATCCTCAAGAACCTTACTAACGTCATTGGTTTTCTGGGGGCCAAAGGGAATGAAGACCCTATACCCTTAAGAAGCAGTGAAGTCAATCGGATTCTTGGAAAAGTAGATGAACTGGCTGCCAGCGATGAGGAGATTACAACTCCTTTTTTTGTTGGTGAGTCGGTTAAGGTTATTGACGGACCATTCAACAGTTTTACAGGAGTTGTTGAAGAAGTAAATGATGAAAAGAAAAAGCTGAAGGTCATGGTGAAGATCTTCGGTAGAAAAACTCCACTAGAGCTTAGCTTTATGCAAGTCGAAAAGGAAAGTTAATGTTATGAGAATTGTTACCTGACCTTTAATACACCCTGATGTGGATCAGGAAAGCTTCCTGTATTGAGGGGCAATAAGTGACAAACTATTAATTTAATCAAAATCATGGCAAAAGAAGTTTCAGGTTTAATTAAACTTCAGATTAAAGGTGGTGCTGCGAATCCATCTCCTCCTGTTGGCCCTGCGTTGGGTTCAAAAGGAGTTAATATAATGGAGTTTTGCAAACAATTTAATGCCAAGACTCAGGATAAAGGAGGGAAACTACTCCCGGTAATAATCACGGTATACGCTGATAAGTCTTTTGACTTTATTATTAAGACACCTCCGGTAGCCGTTCAATTAATTGAGGCTTCCAGAGTAAAAAAGGGATCAGCCGAACCAAACCGGGATAAAGTAGCTACTGTAACTTGGGATCAGGTAAAAGCAATTGCGCAAGATAAAATGCCTGATCTGAATGCCTTTACGCTTAAATCGGCAATGAAAATGGTTGCAGGTACCGCCAGAAGTATGGGTATCACGGTTAAAGGTGATTTCCCTTCCAACATTAAATCTTAATATGAGATGGTAAAAATAAGTAAGAACAGAAAGCTTGCACTGGAAAAAGTAGGAGAGGGCAAGCTTTATAAACTTCAGGAAGCAGCAGGCCTGTTAAAGGAAATTACTAAAACCAAGTTTGATGCTTCCATAGATATCGATGTCCGTCTCGGAGTGGATCCACGAAAAGCAAACCAGATGGTTCGTGGAGTGGTGACACTACCTCACGGTACCGGAAAACAGGTAAAAGTATTGGTACTCTGCACACCAGACAGGGAAGATGAAGCTAAAAAAGCAGGTGCCGACTTTGTGGGACTGGATGATTACATCGAGAAAATCGAGAAAGGTTGGACAGATGTGGATGTTATCATTACAATGCCTCCTGTTATGTCAAAAATCGGGAAACTTGGTAAAGTCCTCGGTCCACGGGGATTAATGCCGAATCCGAAAAGCGGAACCGTAACAATGGATATCGGGCAAGCTGTAAAGGATGTCAAGGGGGGAAAAATCGATTTCAAGGTAGATAAAGCCGGTATCATTCATTCAAGGATTGGAAAAATTTCATTCGACCAAAATCAGATCATGGAGAATGCAAAGGAATTTATCAATACTATTATGAAATTGAAACCACCCGCCGCAAAAGGCACCTATATTAAAAGCATTTTTTTGTCCACTACTATGAGTCCCAGTATCAAGATTGATACAAAGGTTCAGGAAGAATAGTATAGGACCAGTGAACGTACTCTGAAAAAATTATGAGACAAGAAGAAAAAAATGTCATAATCAATAGTCTTCAGGACCAGATCAGTAAGTATAATCATTTTTACCTCGCTGATATCTCTCAGCTTAATGCTATGGATACAAGTATGCTGAGAAGAATGTGTTTTGAAAGAGAAGTCGAACTCGTAGTGGTAAAAAATACCCTTCTGAGAAAGGCCCTGGAAAAATTTGATGGCAGATACGATGAATTATATCAGATTCTGAAAACTTCAACATCTGTTATGTTTTGCAATAACAGTAATATACCTGCAAAACTGATTAAGGATTTCAGGAAGAATCATGATAAACCCCTCCTGAAAGGCGCATATGTTGAAGAGTCGATCTATCTGGGCGATGATAAGCTCGATCTTCTGATGAAATTGAAATCAAAAGAAGAACTCATTGCTGATGTGATCCTTTTACTGCGGTCACCAGTTACAAACCTCCTTTCTGCTTTACAGTCGGGAGGAAATAAACTTGCAGGTGTCGTTAAAACACTTGCTGAAAGAGAATAATAACAGGTAAATATTTAAAATACAAAAAAATGGCAGACATTAATGCATTAGCAGACCAGTTGGTGCAGCTAACAGTTAAGGAAGTAAATGAACTCCTTGGAGTTTTAAAAGAAAAACATGGTATAGAGCCGGCCGCAGCTGCTGTAGCAGTTGCAGGACCTGCAGCGGCAGGAGGCCAGCCGGCGGCAGCTGAGGAAAAAACCAGCTTCAATGTTGTCCTGAAATCACCCGGAGGAGCAAAACTCCAGATTGTCAAACTTGTGAAAGAAATAACCGGACTTGGACTGAAAGAAGCAAAGGGAGTTGTCGATGCAGCTCCTGCACCAGTTAAGGAAGGAGTTTCTAAAAACGAAGCAGAATCAATTAAAAAACAATTAGAAGAAGCCGGAGCAGAAGTTGAAATTCAATAAAAGACTTCTCGAATTTTTTCAACTGGGTTTAAAATCCCGTCAGGGGATATTAAACCTTTTGTTATATATAATTATATAGATATTTAAATACATTATATAAATGGCCTACAAAGACATTGTTGAAAGAATAAATTTTTCTTCAACAAAAAATCAACTCAACTATCCTGATTTTCTGGAAGTACAGCTGAAATCCTTCGAAGAATTCTTTCAGCTCGGGACTTCTCCTGAAGAGAGGAAAAAGGAAGGACTATTCAAGGTATTTACAGAGAATTTTCCTATCACAGATACCCGGAATAATTTTGTCCTGGAATTCCTTGATTATCAGGTTGATCTACCCAGGTACACTATCGATGAGTGTATTGAAAGGGGATTGACCTATAGTGTACCGCTTAAGGCCAGGCTGAAACTTTATTGCACCGACCCGGAGCATGAAGATTTTGATACAGTAATTCAGGATGTCTATCTGGGAACAATACCCTATATGACTGAACGTGGTTTGTTCGTCATCAATGGTGCTGAAAGGGTGGTCGTATCACAACTGCACAGATCTCCAGGTGTTTTCTTCGGTCAGAGCATTCATGCCAATGGCAGTAAATTATATTCTGCCAGAATTATTCCATTCAAAGGTTCATGGATAGAATTTGCCACGGACATTAACAATGTGATGTATGCATACATCGACCGCAAGAAAAAGCTTCCAGTAACTACCCTCCTGCGAGCAATTGGATATGAAAGCGATAAAGATGTACTTGAGATTTTCAATCTCGCAGACGAATTTAAAGTCACTAAAGTTGGCCTGAAAAAAATCGTCGGAAGAAAACTTGCTGCACGCATCCTGAAAACATGGATTGAAGATTTTGTGGATGAAGATACGGGAGAAGTTGTTTCCATTGAAAGGAATGAAGTAGTGATAGACCGTGAAACGGTTATTGAGGATGATCATATCGATCTTATTGTAGAATCAGGGGTAAAGACCATTCTTCTTCACAGGGAAGCTGCCGGAATTTCAGATTATTCTATTATTTATAATACACTTCAAAAAGATCCGTGCAATTCAGAAGAAGAAGCTGTCCTGCATATTTACAGACAGCTCAGGAATGCTGAACCGCCGGATGAAGCTACGGCCCGCGATGTGATTGATAAATTGTTTTTCTCTGATAAACGGTATGATCTTGGTGAAGTCGGGCGTTACCGGATTAATAAGAAGCTTGGTCTTGATACCGCAATGGATATCAAAATACTTACCAAGGAAGATATAATTGAAATTATTAAACATCTGATTGAACTGATCAATTCAAAAACAGATGTCGACGATATTGACCATTTAAGTAACAGAAGGGTACGAACAGTTGGTGAACAATTGTCAAACCAGTTCAGCATAGGACTTACCAGGATGGCAAGAACCATACGTGAAAGAATGAATGTTCGTGATAATGAGGTATTTACACCAATTGATCTTATCAATTCCAAAACCCTTTCTTCTGTCATCAATTCATTTTTCGGCACAAACCAGTTATCCCAGTTTATGGATCAGACAAATCCACTGGCCGAGATGACTCATAAAAGAAGAATGTCGGCATTAGGACCAGGTGGATTGTCGAGAGACCGCGCTGGATTCGAGGTCCGTGATGTGCACTATACTCATTATGGTCGTCTTTGTCCGATTGAAACACCTGAGGGACCAAATATCGGATTGATTTCATCATTATGTGTATATGCAAAAATAAATGACCTGGGATTTATTGAAACCCCGTACCGCAAAGTCACGAATGCCACTGTTGATCTTACGGATGAAGGTGTTATATTCCTGAGTGCTGAAGAAGAAGAAGCTCGGATAATAGCCCAGGCAAATGCCCCCATCGATGATGATGGTAAGTTTACCAGTCCAAGAGTGAAATCCAGGTACAATGGCGATTTCCCTGTTTCAGAATCAGGGGTCGTCGATCTGATGGATATAGCACCTAACCAGATTGCATCAATTGCGGCCTCTTTGATTCCATTTCTTGAACATGATGATGCAAACAGGGCATTGATGGGATCAAATATGATGCGGCAGGCAGTCCCTCTGGTAAATTCCGAAACTGCAATCGTGGGAACAGGAATAGAAAAGATTGTTGCAAGGGACTCAAGGTTGCTGGTTATCGCAGAGGGTGATGGTGTAGTTGAGTTTGTAGATGCTAATGAAATAGTTATAAGGTATTCACGAACAGAACAGGAGAAGTTTGTCAGCTTTGATGAAGATATTAAACGCTATAAGCTGCCAAAATTCAAAAAAACTAACCAGAATACCTGCATTAATTTAAAACCGATTGTATCCAAGGGTGAAAAAGTAACGAGGGGACAAATACTTACTGAAGGTTACGGTACTAAAGATGGAGAACTTGCACTTGGCAGAAACCTTCGGGTGGCATTTATGCCATGGAAAGGTTATAATTTTGAGGATGCTATTGTTATTTCCGAAAAGGTAGTCCGTGAAGATCTGTTTACCTCTATACATATCGATGAATATATGCTTGAGGTAAGGGATACCAAACGTGGGCTTGAGGAACTTACTTCAGATATTCCAAATGTCAGCGAAGAAGCCACAAGAAATCTTGATGAAAATGGGCTCATCCGTATAGGCGCAAATGTTAATCCCGGTGATATTCTTATTGGAAAAATAACCCCAAAAGGAGAATCAGATCCCTCTCCGGAAGAAAAACTATTACGGGCTATTTTTGGGGATAAAGCCGGTGATGTTAAGGATGCCTCCCTCAAAGCACCACCCTCCCTCGAAGGTGTGATGATTGATAAAAAATTATTTTCCAGGTCTATGAAAGACAGAAAAGTCAAAGTTACTACCAAATCTATCCTGGATAAAATCGAAGACGAGTTTAAAGACAATGAGAAAGAACTGAAAGATAAACTGATCGATAAACTGTTTATTATCGTCAATGGTAAGACATCACAGGGTGTAAAGGATTATTTAAATGCTGATGTCATATCTAAAGGCAGCAAATTCACCCAAAAGGTGCTCCAGGATGTTGATTATCTGAATGTTAATCCAAACAAATGGACTACAGATAAAAAGAAAAATGACCTGATTAAAACACTTCTCCATAATTATGTTCTCAAATACAAGGAGATGGAAGGGATTTATAAAAGGAAAAAATACAATATAACTATTGGCGACGAATTGCCAACAGGAATTATACAGCTTGCCAAAGTATATGTCGCCATGAAACGCAGGATTAAGGTCGGAGATAAGATGGCTGGCCGTCATGGTAATAAAGGCATAGTTGCCAAGATTGTTCGCGAAGAGGATATGCCATTCCTTGAGGATGGTACTCCGGTTGATATTGTCCTGAATCCCCTTGGTGTTCCATCAAGGATGAACCTGGGACAGATTTATGAAACGGTTCTTGGATGGGCCGGGAAAGAGTTAGGTGTAAGTTTCTCAACTCCCATCTTTGACGGTGCATCGGTTGAGCAGATTACCGAATATACCAATAAAGCAGGTGTACCCCTTTATGGAAAAACTTATCTGTATGATGGGGGCACCGGAGAACGTTTTGATCAGCCGGCAACTGTCGGGATAATCTATATGCTTAAACTCGGACATATGGTGGATGATAAAATGCATGCAAGATCCATCGGTCCATATAGCCTTATCACACAGCAGCCACTTGGAGGTAAAGCCCAATTTGGTGGCCAGCGATTTGGCGAAATGGAGGTATGGGCCATCGAGGCATTTGGCGCTGCCAACATTTTGCAGGAACTTCTTACTGTTAAGTCTGATGATGTAATAGGCAGAGCCAAAGCTTATGAGGCAATCGTCAAGGGTGAAAACATGCCTGTTCCGGGTATACCCGAGTCACTGAATGTTCTGCTTCATGAACTTCGTGGCCTTGGATTAAGTATTAATCTGATTTAATTATTGTAAATCGAAAATAAACAATATATGTCATTCAGGAGAGAACCTAAAATTAAAAGCGACTTTACAAAAGTCGGTATTGGCCTTGCTTCACCTGAGGAAATTCTGGAACGTTCAAGTGGTGAAGTTCTAAAGCCGGAAACAATTAATTACCGGACATATAAGCCTGAACGGGACGGATTATTTTGTGAAAGAATATTCGGCCCTGTGAAAGACTACGAATGTCACTGTGGTAAATACAAGCGTATTCGATATAAGGGTATTGTCTGTGACCGCTGCGGTGTTGAAGTGACTGAGAAAAAGGTACGCCGTGAAAGGATGGGGCATATATCGCTAGTTGTACCCGTTGCACATATCTGGTATTTCAGATCATTACCAAATAAAATCGGATACCTGCTCGGGCTTCCGACTAAAAAGCTGGATTCAATAATTTATTACGAACGTTATGTCGTGATAAATCCAGGCATTAAAGAGAAAGATGGTGTTAATTATCTGGATTTTCTCTCTGAGGAGGAATATCTTGATATTATTGAGAGTTTACCAAAGGAAAATCAGTATCTGGATAACGATCATCCTGATAAATTCATTGCTGACATGGGTGCCGAGGCCCTGTATCAGTTACTGTCAAGGCTTAACCTTGATGACCTTTCATATGATCTGCGCCATAAGGCCAGTACAGAAACGTCTCAGCAAAGAAAAAGTGAGGCACTTAAAAGGTTGCAGGTAGTCGAGGCTTTCCGGGCATCAAAAGGTGTTAATAAACCGGAATGGATGATTGTAAAAGTTGTGCCTGTAATACCACCAGAACTCAGGCCTTTAGTGCCACTGGATGGCGGAAGGTTTGCAACATCAGATCTGAATGACCTGTACAGGAGAGTTATTATCCGTAATAACAGGTTGAAAAGGCTGATTGAAATAAAAGCTCCGGAAGTGATCCTTCGTAATGAAAAGAGAATGCTGCAGGAGGCTGTTGATTCACTTTTTGACAATTCAAGAAAAGCCAGTGCCGTTAAAACCGAAGCAAATCGTCCATTAAAATCCCTTAGTGACAGCCTTAAAGGTAAGCAGGGAAGATTTCGTCAGAATTTGTTAGGAAAGAGAGTCGATTACAGTGCCCGGTCTGTGATTGTTGTAGGCCCTGAGCTTAAGCTTCACGAATGTGGACTTCCGAAAGACATGGCAGCCGAATTATATAAACCATTTATTATCCGTAAACTAATTGAAAGAGGCATCGTAAAGACTGTCAAATCGGCGAAAAAGATTGTTGACCGCAAAGATCCTGTTGTCTGGGATATCCTTGAGAATGTACTCAAGGGCCATCCTGTACTTCTTAACCGTGCTCCCACATTACACCGGTTAGGAATCCAGGCTTTTCAGCCCAAACTTATCGAAGGTAAAGCAATTCAGCTTCATCCATTGGTATGTACTGCTTTTAATGCTGACTTTGACGGCGACCAGATGGCAGTTCATCTTCCACTTGGAAATGCTGCAATCCTGGAAGCCCAGATTCTGATGCTGGCATCCCATAATATTCTAAATCCGGCAAATGGTGCTCCAATTTCAGTACCATCTCAGGATATGGTTCTTGGATTATATTACCTTACTAAGGCAAAAAAAGGTTCACCCGAAAATCCGGTAAAAGGAGAAGGAGGTAAATTCTATTCCCCGGAAGAGGTTAAAATTGCGTTTAATGAAAAACAACTCGATCTCCATGCTATAATAAATGTCCGTATTCCGGTGATTGAAGATGATAAAACTATATTCAAACTAGTTGAAACCTCCGTTGGAAGGGTTATCTTCAATGAGATGGTCCCGGAGGAAGTAGGATTTATCAACGATTTACTTACAAAGAAATCACTGAGGGAGATTATTGGGAATGTCCTTAAAAAGACCGGTACTGCAAAAACAGCAAAATTCCTTGATGATATTAAAGACTTAGGCTACGAGATGGCATTCAGGGGTGGCCTTTCCTTTAATCTTGATGATGTTATTGTCCCTGAAGAAAAAGAAGAATATGTGGATGAGGGCTACACTCAGGTCGATGAGGTTATGAGTAATTATAATATGGGCTTCATCACGAATAATGAAAGATATAACCAGATAATTGATATCTGGACCCATACTAATGCCAAACTCACACAGACATTGCTACGCCGGCTGAGTTCAGATAAACAGGGATTTAATCCGGTTTATATGATGCTTGATTCCGGTGCTAGAGGATCAAAAGAACAGATCCGGCAGCTATCCGGGATGAGAGGGTTGATGGCCAAGCCTCAGAAATCAGGTGCAACAGGAAATGAAATCATCGAAAACCCAATCCTGTCAAATTTTAAAGAAGGATTATCAGTACTTGAATATTTTATTTCCACCCATGGTGCCCGTAAAGGTCTTGCTGATACAGCTCTAAAAACGGCTGATGCCGGTTATTTGACACGACGCCTGGTGGATGTTTCCCAGGATGTGATAGTCTCGGAACAGGACTGTGGTACCCTTAGAGGAATAGTCGCAAATGCAATAAAGAATAATGAAGAGGTGGTTGAATCGTTGTATGAAAGAATTTTAGGCCGTACAACTGTTCATGATATTTATCATCCATTAAGTGGTGAATTAATTGTTGCTGCAGGTGAAGAAATTACTGAAGAAATTGCCCGGGAGATTGATAATTCGCCCCTTGAGCAGGTTGAGATACGTTCAGTACTTACCTGTGAAACAACCAAAGGTACATGTGCAAAATGCTATGGAAGGAATTTGGCGACAGGCAAGATGGTACAGATTGGCGAGGCAGTCGGTGTAATTGCGGCACAATCCATTGGTGAACCAGGTACACAGCTAACCCTGAGAACATTCCATGTTGGTGGTACAGCCTCCAATATTACTACCGAGTCTAAAGTAATTTCACGGTATGATGGCATTATAGAGATTGATGAAATGAAATCTGTCGAAAAAAAGGAAGATGGAGGGAAGAAAATTGATATCGTCATAGGGAGGTTAGCTGAACTTCGCATCATAGATAAAAATACAAAGCTGGCTCTTATGGCCCATCCAATTCCTTACGGCTCAAGATTGTTCATTAAGAGTGGAAAGGAAGTATCAAAAGGAGATCTGATATGTGAATGGGATCCGTATAATGCCGTAATCATTTCAGAAAGTACAGGAGCCATATCATTTGAAAGTGTAGTTGAGAGTATCACATATCGTGAAGAATCAGATGAGCAAACTGGATTCAGGGAAAAAGTGATTATTGAGACAAGGGATAAGACGAAAAATCCCATGATCAGAATTATGTCGAAGAAGAATGATGTACTGAAAGCTTATAACCTGCCTGTTGGATCCCATATTATGGTAAACGAAAAAGACCAGGTTCAAACCGGTGATATACTGGTTAAAATTCCAAGAGCAGTAGGCAAATCTGGAGATATAACAGGAGGTTTGCCACGTGTTACTGAACTATTCGAAGCCAGGAATCCTTCAAACCCTGCCGTTGTCTCTGAGATTGACGGTGAAGTATCATTCGGTAAAATCAAGAGGGGAAACAGGGAGATAAGTATTGTATCAAAAGAAGGTGAGACTAAAAAATATTTAGTCCCTCTGTCAAAACAAATCCTTGTGCAGGAAAATGATTATGTCAAAGCAGGTACACCACTTTCAGACGGAGCAATTACTCCTTCTGACATTCTTGCAATTAAAGGGCCTACAAAAGTCCAGGAATATATCGTGAATGAAGTTCAGGAAGTTTACAGAATGCAAGGAGTGAAAATCAATGATAAGCATTTTGAGGTAATAGTCCGGCAAATGATGCGCAAGGTGGAAATCGAAGATCCTGGTGATACGAAATTCCTCGAAAAACAGGTTGTCGACAAATGGGAGTTTATGGATGAGAATGACTGGATATATAATAAGAAGGTAGTAATGAATCAGGGTGATTCCCAGACTCTTAAAGCCGGCCAGATCATCACTGCAAGAAAACTAAGGGATGATAACTCTGTCTTTAAAAGGAAAGATATGAAGCAAATAGATGCACGCGATGCTGTTCCTGCCACCTCCCGTCAGGTTCTTCAAGGAATAACCAAAGCGGCTTTGCACACACAGAGCTTCTTCTCTGCAGCCAGCTTCCAGGAGACTACAAAAGTTCTGAATGAAGCCGCAATTTTTGGCAAAGTTGATTATCTGGAAGGACTGAAGGAGAATGTTATTGTCGGACATCTAATACCCGCAGGGACCGGAGTAAGGGATTATGAAAGACTGGTTGTTGGTTCATTGGAGGAATATGAAGCCCTGGTTGGAAATAAATCCAAAAAAGAGGAAGAAGTAACTGAAGATAAAGAACAATAAAAGCATGGAAGAAGATAAAAAAGTAACTAAAACCCAGATCAATATTGAGCTCAAGGAAGATATTGCTCAGGGGATATACTCTAATCTGGCTGTGATAACACACTCCAGTTCTGAGTTTGTGATCGATTTTATTCGGGTTATGCCTGGAATTCCCAAAGCTGAAGTTAAATCAAGGATTATCCTGACACCGGAACATGTCAAGCGTCTTTACTTTGCCCTTAAGGATAATATTGCTAAATACGAAGCAGTTCATGGGGAAATCAAAAAGGTTGAAGGTACAGGTACACCCCTGATTCCGATAAATTTTGGAGGACCTACAGCACAGGC
>CAZEKO010000014.1:0-7762 GCA_964512775.1 uncultured Bacteroides sp.
GGCTTCTTTTAATCAGACTGCAAAAGTAATGTTTTTTTAGTAGTGGCAAAATTTAGACGAGCATTTTCATAAGATAAAGAAAAGAGACAAGATTTGATTTAAACCGGAAGATAAATTATTTTCTTAGTCAAAAAATACTCCTCTTTAAAAAAATCCGCAATGTTAATAATCCGGGCATTATTAAAAGGCTTGATCTCCTCTTCAATGCTGCCCCCTTTCAGATATATTACCCCATTAGCAGGATCTTTTAAATCCTTGAGGTCAACGTTTTTCGTCACCCACGTCATAAATTTTCTCAGATCAGTGACTGCTCTGGCAACGACATAATGGAATTTCTCATTATAATATTCGGCTCGAACCTGGATTGTCTGTACGTTATCTACTTCTATTTCTTTAGCAACAGAACGAGTGACACTGATTTTTTTCCCGATCGAATCAATCAGTATAAATGAACATTCAGGGAAGTATATTGCCAGTGGAATGCCAGGCAATCCTCCGCCGGTTCCCACATCAAGGATGCGGGAATCTGCCGGGAAATGAAATTTTTTCGCAATAGCCAGTGAATGAAGCAAATGCCTTTCATAGAAGTAAGCTATATCTTTTCTTGATATTACATTAATTTTCCTGTTCCATTCGGAGTAGATCTGCCCCAGTTTTTCAAACTTTGAAAGCTGAACGGGGGTAAGCTCAGGGAAATATTTCCTGATCAGGTCCATAAATTAAGGGAAACAGAAAGGATTTATAATTTAGAATTTGTATACTTCAGGATATTGTACAGGAGTTCTCTTGCCCTGAAAAGTTGCGCTTTTACAGTTCCAATGGGCAGTTCCAACTCATCAGATATTTCCTCATAGGAATATTCATTGAAATATCTTAATTCTACAAGGGTTTTGTACCGGGGTTTTAGTTTGGATACCACATCTCTAAGCAATTTGATCCTCTGGTCGATGATCATATGCTCCTCCGGATCGGGAGTATCAGATTGTATTGTAATAGATTGTGTATCCTGGTCTTCAGAGGTTTGATCAATAGAAATTGTACTTGTTCTCCTTTTCCTAATGAAATCAATACAATTATTGGTTGCAATTTTGAATAACCATGTACTGAAAGCAAAACTGGGAGTATACTGGTCTATACTTTTAAAAGCTTTACCAAATGCCTCGATCATAAGATCTTCAGCATCACTGGTATTGTTGACCATTTTAAGAAGCATGTAATAAATTGAATCCCGGTACCGACCCATCAGTTCAGCATAAGCCTGCTGATCCCCTTTTTTAGCCTTTTGAACCAGCCTGTAATCCTGTAGTGCTTTTTCTGAAAGATTTGGATTTATTTCCATCGGTTTCTTCTGGCTTCTACATAGTTGGAGAAAAGGATGAATATATTGAACAAAGGCATAAGTAAATCTAACACAAGCGAAGGTACTAATAAATGTTTATCGTTCAAACGGGAGCCTAAAATATTAAATATGGTCAAGAAAATACCTGTACGCAGCAGGAAAGGTATGATCAATGCAACAAATACTGATTTTTCAGTAGCAAGCAGAAAAATAAATCCAGTGTAGAAAATTATCCTGGTCAGGACTTCCAGGAATAATAAAGACTTTATCAGGAATTTATAATCCGGTCCGGTTGTCAGGTGCCTTTTCTTCTGAAAATACCATTCTTTCCACGTTCTCTTTGATTCCGAGCGTGTATGGCTTTCTGCCCTGATTTCAATCCGGGTATTATGGCGATTGGCAACTTCATTTACAAACAGGTCATCATCCCCGGAAAGCAAATGACTATGCCGTGCAAATCCCTTATTATTGAAAAACAGGGATTTCCTGTATGCAAGATTCCTGCCGACTCCCATATAGGGTAATCTGATGAGCGTATAGCTGAAATATTGCATTGCTATATATAGTGTCTCAAAACGGATAATGGTATTCAACAGACCTTTTCGTTCTGAATAACCACCATATCCCAGAACGATATCTGTTTCCGGATTAAAATTACGCTGCATTGTATCGATCCAGCGGTTACTTTCCGGCCAGCAGTCTGCATCAGTAAATAATAATAAATCATTGTTTGCAGCTTTGATTCCAATAGTCAAAGCCAGTTTTTTACCATGTTTGAATTTTATGTCTTCTTTTATTGTAGTGGTCTTCAGAATAGGATATTGCTCTTTGAGTTTATCAAGATATTTCTCTGTACCATCTGAAGAACAATCATTAATGACCACCACTTCGAAATCCGGATATTTTTGTTCCAGGATTAAAGGCAGATTTTTCCTGAGATTCTCTTCCTCATTCCTGGCACAGATTATAACCGAAACAGGAGTTTTACGGGTCCTTGAGCGAACAGGCTTGTAGAACAATACCCTGGACCAGATCAGGAGCCAGAAAAGGATCTGTACTATAAAAGCCACGTAGAATGCCAGAAAGGCAATTCTTGTGGATAACTCCATATCGTTAAAAAAAGCATCCAAAATATTTCTTGTATGGAAAGTCAGGCAATTTTATAAAGTTTTCTTTTACCGGCAAAAGGTTGGTGCAATAAGTCTTCAGAAATTATCCACATATTGAGTATCTTTGTCACCTAAAAATTTATCATGGATTTCAGGATTCTTAGCAAGGATCCGGAGACAAAAGCACGGACAGGTTTACTTAAGTTACCACATGGTGATGTGCTGACGCCGGTTTTTATGCCTGTGGGCACAGCGGCTACAGTAAAAGGCATACATCAACGTGAACTGGCCGGGGACCTTAATGTAAATATAATTCTTGGCAATTCATACCATATTTATCTAAGGCCGGGCATTGATACTATTAAAAGGGCAGGAGGTTTGCACCGGTTTATGAACTGGGAAAGGGCTATATTGACAGACAGTGGTGGATATCAGGTATTTTCACTTGCCGGCCAGCGAAAACTTACTGAAGAGGGAGCGTTGTTCCAATCCCATATTGATGGCTCCAGACATTTTTTTACACCGGAAAACATAATTGATATCCAGCGTTCAATCGGTGCAGATATTATCATGGCATTTGATGAATGTACTCCTTATCCCTGCGATTCCAGCTATGCCAGGCTGTCAGTTGAACTGACACACAGGTGGCTGGACAGAGGTGTAAGGCATTTCCTTGATACTAATCCAGTTTATGATTTTCCCCAGATGTTATTTCCTATTGTACAGGGTAGTGTGTATCCTGATCTCAGGAAATTATCAGCGGAAAAAATTGCATCTGCCGATATGGCGGGACATGCAATAGGTGGATTATCTGTTGGAGAACCGGAAGAAGAAATGTATGCAATGATTGAAATTATCACCTCAATTCTTCCTGAACATAAGCCAAGATACCTTATGGGAGTGGGGACTCCGGTTAATATTCTCGAATCTGTTGGAATGGGTATAGATATGTTCGATTGTGTTATCCCGACTAGAAATGGTAGAAATGGAATGCTTTTTACTTCAGAAGGGGTAATCAATATCAAAAATGAAAAATGGAAAGATGATTTTTCACCGGTAGATCCTGAAGGAAATACTTTTGTTGATACGCAATATTCCAGGGCATATTTACGTCATCTGATCATGTCGAAAGAGATACTTGGAGCACAGATCGCCAGTATCCACAATCTTGGATTCTATCTCTGGTTAATGCAGGAGATCAGGGTACAAATTGAGAAAGGAAAGTTCAGGGAATGGAAGGAGCAAATGAAAAAGAAGCTTTTGAAAAGATTATGAAAAAGATCAGGCTTAAAATCATAGACCTTTATATTATCAGGACATTCCTGAGTACCTTTTTCTTTTCCCTTGCTCTTATACTCTCTATTTCAGTCATTTTTGACCTTTCAGAGAAAATCGATGATTTCATGGAGAACAATGCTACCTGGCAGCTGGTCGTATTTAATTATTATGTGAATTTCATCCCGTATTTTGCTGTTCTTTTCAGTTCATTATTTACGTTCATTTCGGTAATTTTTTTTACATCCCGCATGGCCTATCGGTCGGAGATTATTGCCATAATCAGCAGCGGTATGAGCTTTCATAGGCTTCTGGTCCCATATTTTATTTCTGCCCTTGTCATCGCTATTTTTTCTTTTGTCCTCAGTGATTTTGTTATACCTCATGCAAACGTCAAAAGACTGGATTTTGAGGAACACTATATCCATAGCGCACCGAAAAGTGTCACTGAAAGAGATATTCACCGTCAGATACAGCCTGGAGTTTATATTTATATGGAAAGCTATAGTACAATGTCCGATATTGGACATAAATTCTCAATGGAAAAATATGAGGACGGTCAGTTAGTTTCCAAGCTTATTTCGGATTATATAAAATGGGATTCCGCGATAGATAAATGGGTTATACGGAATTATTATATAAGGGATATTAATGGTTTGAATGAAGTGATTACGAGCGGAAGAAGCATAGATACGACTTTATCCATCCATCCTGATGATTTTAAGAGAAGATTAAACTTTGTTGAAACAATGAATATACGTGAACTAAATGCATATATCGAAAACCTTAAAATGCAGGGAGAATCTAATGTTATCGCTTATCAGATTGAAAAACAGAAGAGGTATGCTTTTCCTTTCTCTACCTTTATCCTTACTCTGATAGGTATTTCTGTATCATCCAGGAAGGTAAAAGGAGGAATCGGTATGCAAATTGGAATCGGGCTCCTGGTGGCTTTTTCATATATCCTGTTTATGCAATTTTCTTCGCAGTTTGCCATAAGCGGCAGCATTGACCCTGTCCTTGCAGTTTGGATACCTAACCTCTCGTACGCGTTTATCTCCCTTTTACTATACAGGATGGCTCCAAAGTAAATATGGCGGTTTGTTGAAATTTAAGAAGAAATATTTTTTTAAGTATTTATGATTTCGTAATGTTGTATTCCGGTTTTTCGCGTAAATATTTGTGATGTGCCGGGGAACTTAATTTTAAAAATATGACACTTGACAAAAAAACTGAAGAACTCAAGAAAAAGCGTGAAATTATCCTGCAGGGTGGTGGAGAAGAGGCAATTGAGAAACAGGTGGCTATGGGTAAAATGACCGCCAGGGAAAGGATTATTGCTCTGGTGGATAAAAATTCTTTTACTGAGTACGATTTATTTGTCGAACATGATGCCCGTGATTTCGACATGGATAAAAAGACGCTCCATGGTGATGGTGTTATTATAGGAACAGGAACCATATTTGGTGCACCAATCTGCATTTTTGCGCAGGATTTTACCGTTGCCGGGGGATCTCTGGGTCTTATGCATGCCAGGAAGATCACGAAGATTATGGATCACTCCCTGAAAATGAAGGTCCCACTCATTGGAATTAATGACTCAGGGGGAGCCAGAATTCAGGAGGGAGTTAATTCCCTTGCCGGTTATGGTGAGATATTCTGGAGGAATACTCTTAATTCAGGAGTCATACCCCAGATTTCAGTTATACTCGGACCCTGTGCCGGCGGAGCTGTTTATTCCCCGGCGCTTACCGATTTCGTTTTTGTTGTAGATAAAATCTCGAAGATGTTTATCACTGGACCTGAAGTTGTTAAGACTGTCCTTGGTGAGGAAATATCAATGGAGGATCTGGGTGGCGCAAGAGTCCACAGCGAAATTTCAGGTAATGCCCATTTTTACTCTGAATCGGAAGCAGAATGTTTTGACCAGATTAAGAAACTGATATCTTTTATCCCCTGGAACAACCTGCAGAAGGCCAAGAAATTTCCACCGCGGGAACCAAAGCCAGAATATAAAATTGAGGACATTGTTCCAGGCGATCCAAAACAACCCTATGATGTCAGGGATGTTATCAGGGCTGTTGCAGATGATTCTGATTTTTTTGAGGTACAGAAAAAATGGGCTGAGAATATTGTAGTGGGATTTGGCCGCATAAATGGTGAAACTGTGGGTTTTGTAGGCAATCAGCCCCTGGTTCTTGCGGGTGTGCTTGATGTAGACTCTTCAGACAAAGCCGCACGGTTTGTACGGTATTGCGATGCCTTCAACATTCCGATTATAACATTTGTTGATCTGCCGGGATATTTACCTGGAGCCGACCAGGAACATGCAGGTGTAATACGGCATGGTGCAAAACTACTCTATGCATACAGCGAGGCAACAGTACCAAAACTAACAGTGATACTTCGTAAAGCTTATGGTGGAGGTTATATTGCCATGGCTTCAAGGCATCTGAGGGCTGATTTCGTATTTGCTTGGCCCGGAGCTGAGATTGCAGTGATGGGACCTGAAGGTGCTGCGAATATTATTTTCAGGAAAGAAATTGCCACTGCCGATGATCCTGAGAAAATGAGAAGACAGAAAGTCAAGGAATATAAACAGAAATTTGCAAATCCATACGTAGCTGCAGCCAGAGGATATATTGATTCAGTTATCGAACCTGCTGAAACGCGTAAATTACTCTTACATGGAATTGAAGTTTCTGGTAATAAATCTGTATATCTGCCACATAAAAAACATGGTATTCCGCCTTTTTAAAGCAAGGTGTCGGGGCTATATCACAGATATTTTTAAACGCAGATCACCGATTTTTTAAAAACTTAAGAAGAAACAGAACCCATGGGAGAAAAAAAAGTAAAAAAACAGGATATTTGCGGTGATAAAAAACAAAGATGCAAATCACTTATCATTGACGGAACAAAATACCGCACTTTATTTAACAGCAAATTTGAAAACAGAAAAAAATATGTATTGCCGGATCCCAACAAAATAATATCGTATATCCCCGGAACCGTAATGAAATTGTTTGTTAAAGAAGGCCAGGAAGTTAATAAGGGTGACAATATTCTGATCCTGGATGCGATGAAAATGAAAAATCGACTTATCTTCGATAAATCAGGGATTGTAAAGTCTATCTATGTTAAAGAAGGGGAAAAAGTACCAAAGGATTTTCTAATGCTTGAGATGGAACAGTCAATCAGGTAGTACTAATGAAGCCATTCCCTGAAAATGAAATAGTCACTGAATTGTTGAGGTATATTAACTTCTGAACTGAATAATCCGTATATAGCCGATCCACTGCCGGTCATCGAAGCATAAACGGCTCCCATGTCATACAATTCTTTCCTTATATCTGCAAGAGGCGGGTATTTCCTGAAAACGGGATCTTCAAACTGATTAATTATCGAATATTTCCATCGATCTACTGGTTCCCTGGCCAGTTCCCGGAGGTTGGGAGATTTGTTTGACGGAATAATCTCACTGTAAGCTTCAGCCGTACTGACCTGCATTCCAGGATAGACAAGAATAAGATAATACCCTTTAAGGCTTAAATGAATTTCCTGAAGGAATTCCCCCTTTCCGGAAACCAGGCGTGGATTATTCTTTATGAAGAACGGGCAATCGCTTCCAATCCGACCGGCTAATTCTTCAAGTTGTTCCTGATTCAGCTCAAAGGAATACCGGTTGTTCAAAGATTTTAGTAAAAAAGCTGCATCTGAACTTCCTCCTCCAAGCCCTGCACCGGAGGGTATGTTTTTATGTATATGTATTCTGATCTCAGGAAAAGAAAATAAATCCCTGAGCATCTCAGTTAATTTAATACAGATATCTTTACCCATAATTGGAAATGAACCGGAATAAGTTACTGAGGTAGTATCAATCGCCTGTGTATCTCCTACTGGGAGATATTCAAGTGCGTCACAAAGTCCGATGGGATAGAAAATACTCTCTATATCATGAAATCCATCATTCCTTTTACGGATAACCGAAAGGCCGATGTTAATCTTGGCGTTGGGAAAAATAACCATCGATTATTTT
>CAZEKO010000014.1:7862-11875 GCA_964512775.1 uncultured Bacteroides sp.
CAAAATATATTTTTAAACAGGTTTAGTTGAAAAAAATCTCATGAGTTGTTTAAAAAGTTAGACGTGAGTATAGATTAACAGGAGACTCATTTCATAACTTTGTTCTCCCGCCGGATATGGGGAGCAGAATTTCCGGTATTTGTCAGATAATCAGGCATTTCAAATCATTTAAACATATTGTATGGCATTAAAAAGTAACCTTCAGCCCTCACCAAAGATTAGTGACACCAGTACTGATTATGGCAGGATACCACCTCAGGCTTTGGAACTTGAGGAAGCAGTTCTTGGAGCTATTATGCTGGAAAGAGATGCAGTTCTTTCAGTACTTGGCATCCTTAAAAGGGAGAGCTTTTATAAAGAAACCCATCAGAAAATATACCAGGCAATCGTAGATCTTTCAAGCAATGAAAAGGCAATCGATATTCTAACTGTCACTGAGGAATTAAAAAGAAAGAAAGAACTTGAAGAGATTGGTGGACCATTATATATAACCCAGCTGACAAGTAAGGTTGCTTCTGCAGCTCACCTTGAGTTTCATGCAAGGATAATCCAGCAGAAATACATTCAGAGAGAACTCATACGTGTATCTTCAACAATTCAGAAGATGGCATTCGATGAAACTATGGATGTCAATGATCTGCTTGACCAGGCTGAAAGCGAACTATTCGAAATCGCTGAAGGCAATATCAAACAGGAAACGTCAAAGATAAATGTACTGATTCAGGATGCTCTTGACAAGATTCAAATGGCGGCCAAAAGGGAAGATCATCTGAGTGGAGTTCCGTCAGGTTTTACCAAACTCGACAGGCTTACATCGGGATGGCAGAATTCCGACCTGATAATTATAGCCGGAAGGCCTTCAATGGGAAAAACAGCATTTGTCCTTACAATGGCAAGAAATATTGCTGTTGATCATGGCCGTCCTGTTGCGTTTTTTTCCCTTGAAATGGAATCCACCCAGCTGGTCACCCGTCTGATTGTAAGTGAAACTGAACTGCCATCCAACAGGATCCGCAATGGACGGCTTGAAGAATATGAATGGAAACAGTTGGAATACAAGATCAAAAGCCTCATCGATGCTCCTATTTATATTGATGATACACCGGCCATTTCCGTTTTCGAGCTACGGGCAAAATGCAGAAGATTAAAGGTACAATACCAGGTGGAACTAATAATAATTGATTACCTGCAGCTAATGACCAGCAGTGATCTCAGAGGCAGCCGGGAACAGGAAGTCAGCACAATCTCGAGAGCGCTGAAATCAATAGCAAAGGAATTGAATGTTCCTATTATCGCTCTGTCTCAGCTTAACCGGTCAATAGAACTCAGATCAGGCAATAAGAGGCCGCAGTTGTCCGATTTAAGAGAATCAGGGGCACTTGAACAGGATGCCGACCTTGTATTATTCATCCACCGGCCGGAAAAATATGATCTTTTTGAGGATGAAAAGGGAAATTCCCTGATTGGAATTGCGGAAATAATTCTTGCAAAACATAGAAATGGCCCGGTTGGTGATATAACTTTAAGATTCAAAGACGAATTTGTGAAATTCGTTGAACTGGATGCATTACAACCTCTGCTTACCGGACAGCAAAATGGTTCTGCAGTGACCATCAGGTCCAAAATGAATGAGGATAAATATCCGGGAACTTCCAATGATGAAGATATCCTCAGGCCGTCTGCATCTGAACAACCACCATACTGATTAATTGTGGCAATGATTGAACTTATATTTTTGATAGCAGGGTTGCTGGTAGGTGGGGGGATTATATTCATCCTGATGAGACTGCTTAAAGGCAGCAAGCACGCGGTTCTTGAGGAAAGAGTGTCAGGTTTGCAGCAAGACAGGGATTTACTTCAGAAAGAACTGGCTGAAAAAGACAAGCAGATTCTGGATCTTAACGCCCGACATGCAACAGCTATGGCAGATATCAGGAATGCTTCTGAAAAACTTGAGAACCAGAAAAAGGATATTGAACAGCTCCAGGAAGTCTTCAGGGAGAAATTTGAAAATTTGGCTAATAACATCCTGGATGATAAAACAAAAAAATTCACTGAAGTAAACAGAGTCAGACTCGAAGAAATTCTCAATCCTCTCAGGGACAAGATAAAGGATTTTGAGAAAAAAGTTGAGGAAACTTATGATAAAGAAGCACAACAGAGGTTTTCACTCAAAGAGGAAGTTAAAAAACTTGCAGAACTGAACCAGCAGGTGAGCCTGGAAGCGCAGAATCTGACAAAAGCCCTGAAAGGGGAATCAAAAACCCAGGGTAACTGGGGAGAGATGATCCTCGAAAGTATCCTCGAAAAATCGGGGCTTGTAAAAGACAGGGAATATTCAGTTCAGGCTTCATTCAAAGATGAAAGTGGCAGGATAGTTTATCCCGATATCATAGTTCATTATCCGGAAAACAGGAATGTGATTATTGATTCTAAAGTATCACTAACTGCTTATGAACAATATGTATCAATGGATGATACGGATGAAAAGGAAAAGCTTCTCCGGGACCATTTAACTTCTATCCGTAAGCATATCATCGAACTTAGCAAGGCAAATTACCAGGATCTCTACCACCTTCAGACCCTTGATTTCGTGATGATGTTCATGCCTATTGAACCTGCATACCTCCTTGCTGTACAGAAAGAGCCCGAATTATGGAATTATGCATATGAAAGGAGGATATTATTGATAAGTCCGACAAACCTGCTTGCAGCTTTAAAGATGATTACCGCACTGTGGCAACAAGAGTATCAAAACAAGAATGTTATGGAGATTGCCCGTCAAAGCGGGGACCTTATCGATAAATTTCATTCACTGCTCGAGGATCTTGATCACCTTGACAATGATCTTATATCGGCCCGGAAACACTATGATGATGCCAAAAACAAGCTTTCTGAAGGTAAAGGAAATCTCTTCAGAAGGGTTGAAAAATTAAAGGAACTGGGTGTAAAATCAAAGAAAAAACTGCCAAAAAGCTTCTCATCTGAAACTTGACTTTTTTTCTGATTTACCCTGGATGACAATGACTATTTCTCCTTTTATCAATCTTCTATCGACTTCTTCTATTAGGCTTCCCAGTGTTCCCCTTATAATCTCTTCGTGAATTTTTGTAAGCTCCCTGGCGATCACGACAGTCCTGTCTGTCCCCATAACTGATGACAGATCCAGGAGTGTTTTTTTTAACCGATGCGGAGATTCATAAAAAATCATAGTCCTGAATTCATTGATCAATTCCTGCAACCGCTTATTCCTGCCTTTTTTTACAGGAAGAAATCCCTCAAAGATAAACCTGTCGCAAGGAATACCCGATAACACAAGTGCAGGGATGAGAGCTGTTGGCCCCGGAAGGCATTCAACGTCAATATTTTCACGGATACATTCCCTGACCAGGATGAATCCGGGGTCCGAAATTCCTGGAGTGCCTGCATCGGATACCAGAGCTACTGATCTGCCTTCCTTCAGGGTAAGAATTATTTTTTGGATAGCCTGATGCTCGTTAAATTTGTGAAAAGAGGAGAGTCTCTGCCTGATTGAATATTTATTAAGAAGTATTGAAGTTTTCCGTGTATCTTCAGATAAAATAAGATCTGCTTCCTGTAATATCCTGACCGCCCTGTATGTGATATCTTCCAGATTCCCAATAGGCGTGGCGACGAGGTATAATTTACTCATCTTTATCTACAATGAATTTGCGCCGGACAAGATCAAGAATAAACTGTACCGAATCATCCTCCATATCCCAGTTAAAACTTGTACTTATATAATTGAAAGCTTCGTTAAAATTATTACAGGTATCAAGTTTTTCAATAGCCCTTGCATATGATTCAGAATCTTCGTTAAACAGATCTCTGATTAATTTGAATTTGTCATTGATACCAATTGCTGAGTTAATACTGGAGATAGGCTTTGACTGCAGTTTTGATGAAATATTTTGCTGAACAGCCTTTTCTGCAAGGGTTTCATAGACAAATTGCCTTTCGCCCTGAAGTTTATCACTGATGGTTTCCGGCTT
>CAZEKO010000014.1:11975-25063 GCA_964512775.1 uncultured Bacteroides sp.
TTTCATAGACAAATTGCCTTTCGCCCTGAAGTTTATCACTGATGGTTTCCGGCTTGGCTTTCTTCTTGTCTGCCGTTTTCCTCGGTTGGACAGTTTCTTTTTTTATTTCGGAACTTCCTGATTTGGAGCCGGTTCCAGTTGGTTTACTTGCTGGTATACTTACTGGTTTACTCGTCGGTACATCTGTCTGAATATTCACCGACTGCTTATTATCCGGGATCTGGAGGAGTCCTGAATACAGATCACGAATAGCAGATAACAGAATATCGCGCTCAATTTCCGGGATTTGTGAGATACTTTCATATTGTGAAATCAGATGTCTTATCCGCTCAAGGTCTGAAAGTATATTTTCAATTTTTATATTCATAAAGGTTCAATAAATCAACTTACCGTTTATATTTCTTTAATTTTGCAAAAATAAGGATAAAAATAAGATATCTTTCCAATGTTTTTTGAAAACAGTATAAATGGTAAACAAAGAATGGGCTGGATAGAGGTTATCACAGGCTCAATGTTCTCAGGTAAAACCGAGGAACTGATAAGGAGATTGAAGAGGGCAAAAATTGCCAGGCAAAGGGTTGAAATCTTTAAACCTCGTGTTGATAACCGTTATTCTGAAACTGAAGTGGTTTCCCATGATGAGAATGCCATTCCTTCAACTCCTGTCAGCAATTCTGCAGATATTCTTGAACTGGCTTCAAATGTGCAAGTTGTGGGCATTGATGAAGCACAGTTTTTTGATATTGGTCTTGTTGAGGTGTGTAATACATTAGCTGACAGAGGGATAAGGATTATTGTAGCCGGACTGGATATGGATTACAGGGGAAGGCCGTTCGGGCCAATTCCAGGATTGATGGCTGTTGCAGAATATATAACAAAGGTCCATGCTATCTGCCAGAGATGTGGTAACCTTGCACAATACTCATTCAGGAAATCACAGGATGAACAGCTCGTATTACTGGGTGAACAGGATGAATATGAACCTTTATGCAGGAAATGTTACAACAAAGCAGTAAGACAAAGATAATCCTAATAATTGCCGGATGGCTATGAAACGATATACTCTGGAAATTCTCTGCAAAACTATTAATGGGACTCTTTTTGGAGATCCGGGAGCATCCTTCAGCCAGATATCGGTTGACAGCAGGACGCTTTACTCTCCGGACGAAACATTGTTCATCGCATTGAGAGGGGAACGACATGATGGACATAACTATATCGGGGAGATGGTGAGGAAGGGTGTCAGAAACTTTCTTGTTGAAGAAATACCCGATGAAAAGGATTGGCAGGAAGATAAAGTGAATTTTATAAAGACTGAAAACACTCTGACTGCTTTTCATCACTTCATTAAATACCACAGGTTGCAGTACTCCATTCCGGTTATTGGTATAACCGGAAGTAATGGTAAAACCATTGTCAAGGAATGGCTATACCAGATGCTGCAGAATAGCAAGAAAGTCATTCGAAGCCCCAAAAGTTATAATTCTCAGGTTGGAGTACCTCTATCTGTCTGGATGCTTGATTCATCATATGACCTGGCGATTTTTGAAGCCGGAATTTCACAGAAGGGAGAAATGAAAAACCTGCAGTCAATGATTCGTCCGGATATTGGGATAATTACTAATGTCAAAGAGGCACATCAGGAGAATTTCCGTGATTATGAAGAAAAGGCACGTGAAAAACTGATCTTATTTCAGGAATGCAAAACTATTATCTATTGCCGTGACCATGACCTAATCCATCACCTGGCAATCAAATACTTTGTAAGGGGGAGATGTATTACATGGTCACAGAAAGAGACCGCGGATATATTTATTAAAACTTTGAAGAAGACCAGGGAATCGGTTGATCTTGAATGTACTTATCTGGGAACGACCAGTATTTTTAATGTTCCTTTCTCCGATGAAGCTTCCCTTGAGAACATCATGCATGTGATTTCATGCCTGTTATGGATGAAGATGGATGTGCCGCTTATAAGGCAGAACCTGAGATCCCTGTCTCCGGTTGCTATGCGCCTTGAATTGTTAAAGGGGATTAATCAATGCACGCTGATAAATGATTCTTATAATTCAGATATTGCATCACTTACCATTGCACTGGATTTCCTGAATCAGCAAAACCAGCACAAGTTAAAAACGCTGATCCTCTCAGATATTCTGCAATCAGGCAAAGATGAAACAGAATTATACAAGGATGTGTCATCCATCATCAGGAAGAAAGGTATCAGCAGGTTCATTGGTATTGGTGAGGCATTGTACAGGCAGAAAGACCATTTTGGCAGGGGTGCTTTTTATCTGTCCACCGATGAGTTTATTAACAGCCTGAAACCTGGAGATTTTTTAGATGAAGCAATCCTGATAAAAGGATCCCGGCCTTTTAGTTTTGAGAGAATAAGTCTTGCATTACAGCACAAAATTCATAGTACTGTCCTTGAGATTAATCTGAATGCGTTGATTAGCAACCTGAATGTATTCCGTTCAGGACTTAATCCGGGAACCAGAATTATGGTTATGGTTAAAGCCTTTTCCTATGGCAGCGGTTCATGGGAAATTGCCAATGCGCTTCAGTACCAGAAGGTTGATTATCTTTCCGTCGCATTTCCCGATGAAGGAATTGCACTCAGGAAGGCGGGCATTTCACTTCCGATACTTGTTATGAATCCTGATATTTCCAGTTTCGGGCTAATGATAGATCATAACCTGGAACCTGAATTATATAATTTCAGGAGTCTGACAAATTGTGAACATGTAATAAGGAAACAAAATGTGGTACGATATCCGGTTCACATCAAATTGGATACCGGAATGCACAGGCTGGGTTTTTCTGAACAGGACCTTGGTCCACTTGCTGATTTTCTTAAGGTTCATGATAACCTTGAAATTAAGTCAGTTTTTTCACATCTGGCAGCTGCTGAAGATCCGGCTCATGACAGTTTTAGCCGGAAACAAATCAAACTTTTTGAACGGATGAGTGCAAAACTGATTTCATTATTCCCTTATAAAATTTACAGACATTTGCTTAATTCGGCTGGAATTGAAAGGTTCCCTGAAGCTCAGTTTGATATGGTCAGGTTGGGTATCGGATTATATGGCATTAGTACGTCAGATAGAAATGATTTACGCAGTGTAAGTACACTGAAAAGTGTAATTACCCAGATAAAGACTGTCAAAAAAGGAGAATCAGTCGGTTATAACAGGGGAAGTATCGAACAATACGACCGTACAATTGGAATTATCCCGATAGGTTATGCGGATGGCATTGACAGAAGATTAGGTAACGGAAATGGAAGGTTTTATTTGAACAATATTTCAGTACCTGTTATCGGTAATATCTGCATGGATATATGTTTTATTGATATAACTGGCATCCAGGCAGAAGAAGGGGATGAAGTAATCATTTTCGGTGAGTCATTTCCAGTGTGGCATATGGCAAAGGCTGCAGGTACAATTCCTTATGAGATATTGACAGGTATTTCGGGCAGGGTTCAAAGAGTATATTATCAGGAATAATTTAAGATGACCAGCATTAATGTAATAATTACTCATACTGATGAAAGGCATGACCTGGAAAAATGCCTGAAATCCATTAAGGAAGTGGGTGATGGCTTAATTCTTATTGATTATATTAATTCAATTAAAGCTCATCAATTTTGCCGTTCACATGAGATAAAATACTTGAAGAATGAAGCATCCCTTATTAATTCAAGCCTTGGGGAATTAAATAATAAAGGAACGGATGAATATATTTTTCTGATAGGGAGTAATGAATATCTTTCAGGAATCCTGAAAAACAATTTGACGAAACATAAGAATAATCTGAAATCTGACGTATACAGATTTATTATCAGGAAAAATTATTATGGCAGATGGATGAAACATTCGGGATTATATCCTAACTGGGAATCAAGGCTTTTTAAAAAAAAGAAAGTGAATTGGACCGGGGATACCATTAAACTTAAACCGAGGTCCAGGATAAGTGTAACATATGAAACTTTCACCGGTGAAATCTATAGTATGATCTACAGCAGTATCTATAATCATATAGATCAGATTAATATTGCGACAGAGACTGAAGCAGAAAGATTATTAGTTTTGGGGAGCAAAACCGGGACACTAAAAATAGTGTTTAAGCCGTTGGCACATTTCATAGAGCTGTTTTTTATTAAATTAGGATTTTTAGATGGCTTTTATGGACTTGTAAATGCCGTAATATCAGCTTATTCTCATTTTCTTGTACAGGTCAAACTGAAGTATCTCAGGAGAATGAAAGAATTTTAATAAGGATTAATATGCCCAATATTTCCGTGGTCATAATAACTTATAATGAGGAGAGGAATATCGGAAGATGCCTTGAATCGGTCAAAGATATTGCGGATGATATTGTGGTCGTGGATTCTTTTTCCACTGATAATACCTGTGAAATATGCTCAAGGTATGGCGCCAGGTTTATACAGCATGCTTTTGAGGGGCATATTGAACAGAAAAACTGGGCTATTCCCCAGGCAAAATATCCCTACATTCTTTCCCTCGATGCTGATGAGATATTGTCGGAAGAGCTCAGGAAATCCATACTGGAGGTTAAGGCAAACTGGAAATACGATGGTTACTATTTCAACCGCCTGACAAACTACTGCGGAAAATGGATACGTCATTCCAGCTGGTATCCATCACGGAAAATGAGATTATGGGACAGCCGGAAAGGAAAATGGGGAGGAACAAATCCACATGACAGATTTATCCTTGACAGAAGAGCCTCAAAGAAATTTTTAAAAGGAGATCTCCTGCATTTCTCATATTACTCAATTCATGAACACATCCAGCAGATAAACAAATTTTCTGATATTGTTGCCATCTCCTATCATAAAGAAGGAAGACGCGCCCCAATGATTAATATAATTATCAATCCGATCTGGAGGCTCTTCCGTGATTATATCATTAAATTTGGATTCCTTGATGGATTTTACGGTTTGATCATAAGCGTGAATTCTGCGAATGAAACTTTCCTTAAATATACAAAGCTAAGGAGGATTATTAAGGAAGAGAGAAGATTGCAGGTAAACAGAATCTGTTTTTTTAACAGCCTGGTGTCATGGGGAGGTGGAGAAAAATGGCATTATGATATCTCAACTCGTCTTGGGGTTTCAGGATATAAGGTTTTTGTCATTTCGGGAAAAAACAGCGAGCTGTATAACCGTTTAAAACAGACACCTATTCCAACACGACAGGTAAGTATATCAAATCTAAGTTTTTTGAATCCTCTGAAGATCCTTGAATTAAGAAAAATACTTATAAAAGAAAAGGTAAAAACACTTATTATCAATCTTTCCTCAGACCTTAAGGTTGCAGGACTGGCAGCCAAGCTGGCCGGAGTCGATAATATAATCTATCGGCGTGGCAGTGCAATACCAATCCGTAACACAATTCTTAACCGGTTCATATTCAAATACCTGGTGACAGATATAATTGCCAACTCTGAAGAAACGAAACGGACCATCCTTTTAAATAATCCTTATCTTTTTGATGTTAATAAAATCAGGATAATATATAATGGAATAGACCTTGAAGAACAACTAAAAACTAAGTCAAAATTATTGTACCAGAAAGCAGATGGGGAAATCATTCTTGGTAATGCGGGCAGACTTACAGAGGAAAAGGGGCATATATATCTGCTTGAACTGGCACGTCTGCTGAAAAAGAAAAATATTAAATTCAAAATGCTGATAGCAGGTAGCGGAAAACTTTACAACAGACTTCAAAAGATTGCGAGATCATACAAGATTGAAAAAGAGGTCAAATTCCTGGGTTTTGTGAAAAACATTAAAAGCTTTAACAGGTCAATAGATATTTTCCTGCTCACTTCACTCTGGGAAGGGTTCGGATATGTCATAGTTGAAGCTATGGCAGAAGAAAAACCTGTAATAGCTTTTGATATAAGCAGCTCTGCAGAAATAATTGATGAAGGACTGACAGGATTTCTTGTAGAAAAAGGGAATGTTGAAGTCCTTGCAGAAAAGGTGAATATCCTGGCTAAAGATGAGAAATTAAGAAAAACATTTGGAAAAAATGGCCGTCAGAAAGTTGAAAAAGTTTTCACACTAAGCAAATCTATTAAACAGGTTGAAGAGCTTCTTGATGAACTGTCGCACTGATAAATAAGAAGAAAATGGAGAAAGAGATCAGGCCAATCACCATGCCTGGAATACATGAGAGATTTCATTCTTTTTTCAGGAAATATGCTTCAGAATTTAACCAGCCAAAAATATTGGAAATTGGAGCCGGACATGGTGCATTTACTGAACTCCTGTACCGGGAGGGATATGATGTTTCAGCCTGTGATTTATTTCCCGAATTGTTTTTTTTAAAGGAGGTGGAATGTAAAAAAGCTGATCTGACTGAAAAACTTCCATACAATTCGGAGACATTTGATATCATTGTTGCAGTGGAGGTTATGGAACATATACATGACCATCAGATGATTTTCGCGGAATCCAGCCGTATCTTAAAAAATAATGGGATACTTCTTTTCTCCACCCCCAATATTTTATCCCTGAAGTCAAGGATACGATTCCTGTTTTCCGGCTTTTTCTATGGATTTAAACCGATAAATCACAAGAATAATGATGGACTGCAGCATCTCTCTTCACTTACTGTTGATCAGTATATTAATCTGGGCTTAAATAAAGGATTCAGGCAATGTGATTTTTCCATTGACAAACAACAGGCAACATCACGGATTTACCTTTTTATGATGCCTTTTTTATGGTTGTACTGCAGATTAAAGAAAATCGATTATTCTGTTCATAACCAGTACAAATATCTTACAGGTAGAATATTATTTGCCTGCTTCAGGAAGTAGTTTTAGAGGCAAGCGGTCTTTTATACTGGTTTTTCTTCCATGTATGTTTCCAGCGGTTATGTGTCCACAGATATTCAGAAGGGCTATCTCTTATAATGTTTTCAAGAATCTGAAAGTATTTTTCTGTGATCTCATGCGGTTTTGTATTTATCGGATCTGATTCAACAGGAATAAAAACTGATTCATAATACCCCCTGCGCACTTTGAGATGTTTTATAAATACAACAGCCATACCCAGTTTCCTTGCAATTTTTTCCGGTCCAAGAATAACAGAAGTTTCCTGGTTCAGAAATCTTATCCAGTGCTGGATCTCTTTCCATCGTGGCCGCTGGTCAGCAAGAAAATAGGGCATAACCGGTATTTTTCTTTCTTGATAATCTATAATCGTTCTGAAGGTTTTTTCTGTGGTAACAGGAATAATCCCGTATTTGCTCCTCAGGTTGCTGAACATCCTGTCGAAATATTTGTTATGAAGAGTTTTATATATTCCAAGAACTTTATAATGAGTGAATAACGGTAAAATAGAAAGCCATTCCCAATTGCCATAGTGAGCGCTTATCAGCATAATATCTTTTCTGGTTGCATATAATTCATCAAGCACTTCGATATTATTAAGTTTGTATCTTTTAGTGTGTTCTTCAAGACCAAGATGTACAGCGGCTATAGATTCTATAAAATTATCACAGAAATGTCTGTAAAACCGTTTTGCTATAATCTGAATCTCTTCCAGGCTTTTTTCAGGGAATGACCGGGTAAGATTTTTAAACACGAGTTTTTTCCGGTACGGAATTATGTACCAGATAAAGAAGAAACATATATCAGAAAAAACGTATAAAACCTTCAATGGCAACCATGAGAGGAGCCATATCAGGCCATAGGAAATAATGAATATAAAAAAATCCATAAACTACCTATCCGAGTTCACTTATCTTTTCAAGTTTTAGCAGGTCAAGTATTTTGATCTTCCTGCCATCGATGCCGATCACTCCTTCTGTAGCGAAAGTGGAAAGTGTACGGATGGCATTGGATGTAGTCATATTTGAAAGGTTGGCAATATCCTCGCGCGACAGGTAAATTTTAATAGTACTGTTATCATCTTCAAAGCCATAGGTGTCTTTAAGGAAGATAAGTGATTCGGCAAGCCTGCCACGGATATGCTTCTGGGTAAGAGTCACAGTCCGGTTATTTGAAAAACCAAGCTCTGTGGCAAATGCCTTTATGATACTAAGGCAGAGTTCAGGATTCGAACGAAGAAGTCTGTAAATCGTTTCTTTATTAATAATACATATTGTCGAATCTTCAATTGCAACAGCCGTTGCAGTATGATTCTCTTCAGCAAAAAGCGCCCTGTATCCAATAAAGCCTACAGGTTTGGCCATTCTGACAATTTGTTCCCGACCTCCAACACCTTCCTTGAAGACTTTAACCTTCCCTTCTGATAAACAAATTAATCCGGATGGTTTATCCCCTTCTTTGAATATGATTTCTCCTTTTCTGTATTCCTGACAGGTATAATTTTTCCGCAACACGTCCTTTTCTGATTGTGTCAGAACATTGAATACCGACATTTTGTTTTCGATACAATTATCGCAGTTATTCTCCCGATTCATTACCATCAAATGTACAAAATTAATATTTTGCAACAAGGGGCATTCTCCTTCCCGGGCCAAAAGCTTTTGAAGATATCCTGAGGATAGGAGGAGTCTGGTATCTTTTAAACTCATTCTGGTTGATCATCTTTAAAATCTTTATGACCAGATCCTTATCAAGCCCGGTATCACTGATCTCAGTTGCAGATTTTTTATGTTCTATATATTCAAATAATATTTTATCAAGGATATTATATTCGGGGAGAGAATCCGTGTCTCTCTGTCCGGGTTTAAGTTCTGCTGAAGGTGGTTTAAGGATAATCGCATGAGGAATTATATCTTCATGTTTATTTATGAATCCAGCGAGCCTGTATACATCTGTTTTATATACATCCCCCAGTACTGATAACCCACCGGCCATATCTCCATAAAGTGTCCCGTACCCAACCGCTGCCTCACTTTTATTGCTTGTATTTAGCAGGATATACCTGAACTTGTTTGCCATAGCCATAAGAAAGATACTGCGTATCCTTGATTGGATATTCTCTTCTGTAACATCTTCAGGCAGGTCCCTGAAAACAGGTTTGAGGTTTTCCCTGTACTGTTCAAATATTTTTTGTATACTGATGATATTATATCGGATTCCGAGCTTCTCAGCCAGCAGTACGGAATCTGTTATGGAATGCTCGGATGAATAGTCTGAGGGTAACAGTAATGCATGGACGTGATTGTGGCCAAGTGCACGTACAGCAAGTACCGCGGTTATTGCAGAATCAATCCCCCCTGATAATCCCAGGATTGCATCTGTCAAACCACTTTTATTGAAAAAATCCTTTATTCCGAGAATCAAAGCATCATGTATCATCTCTGAAAAATCTTTCAGGGTTTTATTTACAGGCTTTAATTCTCCACGTTTGAGATCGTCTGTATCAATAATACACGAATCTTTGGAAAAATAATCTAATTCTCTGATTATATGTCCATTAGAATCAATGACAAGGGATCCCCCATCAAATATAAGTTCGGTCTGGCCTCCAAACTGGTTGACATAAATACATGGAAGTTTATAATTTTTTGCAGCATTGATAAAAATGGATCTCCTGGATTCTATTTTGTTATAAGAGAATGGTGAAGCTGAAAGGTTAATTATCAGGTCGGGCTTAAGGATAGCAAGCTTCTCCATTGGATTGACGGTATACAATCTGCTACTCGCGAATTCATTCTCAACAGGCTGGTCAAACCACAGGTCTTCACATATAGTAACGGCTATTTTTGTACCCTTGAAATTCAGAAGTCTGAAATCAGAATTTGATTCAAAATGACGGTATTCATCAAATATATCATATGTAGGAAGAAGAGTTTTATTAAATGTTTCCTGTATTTTGCCATCGAAAAGAAAACAGACTGAATTAAAGAGTTTTTTCCCGGTAGGATTGTCATTGATTGTAGGAGTACCAATCAGGACCCCGATATCTGTGCAGATCGCTGCAATACTATTCAATGTTTCGTAACACTCCTCAATGAATTCCCTGTGTTCAAGGAGATCGAGTGGGGGATACCCGCAAATAGCTAATTCAGAAAATAGCAGAAGATCAACCTGATGCTTTCTTGCGTTACTTATTTCAGATTTAATGGACCTGGCATTTTCATGAAAATTCCCAATATGATAATTTAATTGTGCAAGGCCAATTTTCATTCGGTTATTAAAATTATGCAGGTTAATTTAATCCTAAAACCGTACCCCGACCCTTAAGGATAATGCATTCAGAGTGGCGCGATATTCATCAGATGAGGTGATATCCCAGAATCCACTCGTAAAATATAATCCACAAAGAAGTGAAGTATTGCCACCCAGGGAATATTCACAGCCTCCCCCGAAAAAATAAGACATACTGTATATATTAATTTCCTCCGGGATCCCGACTTTATTATTATCCGTTGAGGGTACGTTTGCTGATTTGCCGACGCTGATATGATTATTAATACCAACATGGGCAAAAAATGATACATATCCGATCTCATTTGAAATCAGTTTTAATGAGAATGGAATGGTCAGATATTGCAACCTGTAGGTCATGGATGAGTTTGGATCAAGTGTCTCTGGACCTGATCTGGTCTGAATATCCATACCTTCTGTAAAAAGAAGCTTTCCCCCGGTTTGCCATAGAGAAATACCGGTGGAAAATGCATAATTTTCAGTAAAGTATCTGTCAAAAACTACTCCGCCGTTAAAACCAAAAACGGAACCGTCATTTTTTACATCATCCAATTCTGTTCTGAGCCAGGTGATCTGGGGATCAAGCACAATGCTAAAGCTGAATTTCTGGGAGAAAAGACAGCTTGAAAGCAACATGAGAATAACAATAAATGTGTACTTTTTCATATAATTTAGCGTTTCACTGAATAATCTAATTACAAAAGTAAAATTTTCATAGAATAATCATGGGTGATAAAAGTAAGATTACAATAAAAATAATCCTGGGTCTTATATTATTAATTGCCGGATGTAAAAAAGATCCATACAAGGTTGATATATCATCAGAAGATCTCCAAATAAAAATAAAAAGATTTGAAATAGATTTGTTTGATACAGATCTTGACAGTATTGAAACCAGCATACCGGGCTTTTATAATGAATATGGTGATTTTTTTGATCTGTTTAACTTTAAAATAATAAATATAGGGGGTGCTGGTCAAAGAACCTATCCTGAATACCTGAAGATATTTCTTACTGACTACCTGAATAATGAAGTTTATAAAAAGACTATTGAAACCTATCCCGACCTTAATGACCTGGAAAAGGAATTAACATTGGCTTTCAGGTACTATCATCATTATTATCCTGATAATCCGATCCCGGAAATTATCACATATATATCCCGGTTTAACCAGTCAGTGGTTACGGCAGAAGGAATTATCGGGATAGGTTTGGACAAGTACCTGGGACGTGAATGTGATTATTATAAGCAATTAGGATTAAACCAATATTTTATCCTGAATATGTACAGGGAAAAAATCCCATCAGATTGCATAACGGCATGGGCATTAAGTGAATTTGAGTACAACGATTCTGTCGATAACCTGCTGTCCAATATGGTTTATAATGGACAAATCATGTTTTATGTCAAATCAATGCTTCCACACCAGGCTGACAGCCTGATCATGGGATTTACTGGTGACGAGATGAATTTTTGCAGGAATAATGAGGGAAGGATGTGGGAGTATCTGATTGAGAATAAGCTTCTTTTCGTGACAGATCGGGCAACTATTCGGAAATTTACTGGCAGTGGGCCTTTTACAAAAGATTTTACAAGTGAATCCCCTGCCAGGGCAGCTGTCTGGTTGGGATGGAGGATTGTTGAAGCATATGCACGGAATAATCCGGGTTCTACTCTGGAAGTGATTATGGAGGAACAGGATTATCAGAAGATACTGACATTATCAAAATATAATCCCCGATAAATCAAAAAGCCCATTATTAATCTGTTACGCTGCAGGATGAATAGCTTCAACCGGGCAAACGTCCACACAAGCACCACAATCTGTACACAATTCAGGATCTATCTTGTAAATATCCCCTTCAGAAATCGCTTCCACAGGGCATTCATCGATACATGTGCCACATGCAGTGCATTCATCATTTATAACATGAGCCATTTCACAAAAAGTTTAAAATTAATAATTATGCAAAGTTATATTCAAAATAGAGATATGCAAATTTACTGCCATATTTTCATTATTGAATTTGCAAATGCCGGATCGCCATGTAGGCCATTAAACCCATTCCTGTCTTAAGTGAATTTTCATCTATATCAAAGTTGGGAGTATGCAGGTCAGATGATATCCCCTTTTCAGGATCAGCAGTTCCAAGTCTGTAAAAAGTAGCGGGAATAATATTAGCATAAAAAGCGAAATCCTCGGCAGTCATTCGGGGATCCAGTGCAGCAATCTGATCTTTACCCAGAAATTCAGATGCGAAGTTCATGGATCTGTTAGTTACTTCAGGATCGTTTTTCAAAACAGGATATCCGCCTGCAATATTAAGATCACAGGTTGTGCCCATACTGCCAGCCACAGATTGTGATATATGTGTTATTTTTTCAATAGCTTTCTTTCTCCATTTCTCATCCATGGTCCTCAGGGTGCCTTCAATCCTTACTTCTGAGGGTATAACATTTACAGCTCCATTTGCGATCACTTTTCCGAAGGATAAAACGGTTGGAGAAAAAGGATCAGCATGCCGGCTAACTACTTGTTGAAGCGAAATAATCACCTGGGATGCAGCCAGTACGGTATCATTAACACGGTTTGGTGTCGCTGCGTGCCCTCCCTTTCCCCTTATGGTAATATATATCTCATCACTTGAAGCCATAATAGCCCCTGGTCTAAAACCTGCCGTTCCGGATTTCATCGATGGCATGACATGCTGGGCCAGGATCAGGTTAGGACTGATGGATTCGAAAATGCCTTCATTCAGCATTAATGTTGCGCCTCCCGGAGCTTTTTCCTCACCCGGCTGAAAAATGAGTATTATGGTTCCTCCAAACGATTCCTTTAATTTTTCCAGGATTATTGCTGTTCCAATGAGTGATGCAGAATGAGCATCATGCCCGCAGGCATGCATAACACCTGGATTCACGGATT